>DRQV01000191.1 GCA_011371325.1 Thioploca sp. | reverse complement strand
TTCAATTTAGCTTTACGCAGTGATGGCAGTGAAAAAATTTATTTAGATGCTGGCATTCGTTCTGGAGAATGTGATTCTGCTATTTGTCAACTAAATATCAAAGGTCAAGCCAATTTACCTTCTTTAAGTAAATGGGATGCGAAAATTAATATCAATGGCAACGATTTTGAGGTGGTCAACATTCCCAATGCGTGGGTATTGATTTCTCCCGATATAAATGTCAAATTAACTCCAGAGAACATTGCAGTTATTGGTGAACTATTGATTCCAGAAGCAGCTTTTGCTCCACCGAAAGGTGGTAGTGGGGCAGTGGCTATTTCCAATGATGTTATCTTTATCGATAAGCAACAGACTAAAAAACCAGTAGAACAAACTAGTAGTAACATGCAAATAGCGACTAACGTAAAGATTATATTTGGTGATAATATTACTTTTGAAGGAGCTGGGATAAAAAGCCGTATTGGAGGAACTTTGATTGCCAGTAATGAACCGGGAAAACCTACTATTGGTAATGGAGAGCTATGGATAGATGGGACTTTCAAGGCTTATGGGCAAAATCTAATTATCAATAAAGGTAAAATATTTTTTGCCGGTGGAGCGATTGAAAATCCGGGTTTGGATATTCGAGCTTTTCGTAGAATTATAGGTAAAGGTAATGCTAGTGAAGAAGTAGTATTAGCTGGTGGTACTCGGATTCGGGGAGATGAGGATGTGATTTCTGGAGTGCATATCAATGGTACTGCTCAGAATTTGAAAATGGATTTATATTCCGATCCATCGATGGATGAAAGTAATATGTTATCGTATATCGTATTAGGCAAACCAGCATCTCAGGCGGGATCAAGTGGAGGTGATTTGTTATTGGCAGCAGCCGCTGAATTACCTCTCAGTAAAAGTAATGCTTTAACTAATAAAATTGGTAATGAGTTTGGCTTGGATGAAGCCGGAATATCTTCGGAAGATGGAGTTGAAAATGCAGCATTTGTGTTGGGTAAATATTTAACTCCTGAATTGTATGTTAGCTATGGCATCGGACTATTTGACGGCAGTAATATGTTAAAAATGCGCTATCAATTAAGTAAGCATTTTACTTTGGAAACCGAAACAGGAACACAGAGTGGAGTAGATTTACGGTATACTTTGGAGAGGTGATTGTATCAGTCTAATTATTTCTTAATTAATGCGTAAGTAAGAGTCCAAATTATCAATTAATTATATTTTTGCTATTCAATTAGGAAATGCTATAATTTTAATAACTATGTTTACTAAAACTCTCCGTTGGTTACTATGGTTATTATTTGGATTAATAATCAGCATGTTAATGATTGGATTTGCAAAATTACCTAATTATCAAACGCAAATTGAACGATGGGTAAACACGCTTGTAAAACAACAAGTTACTATAGGAAATATAAATACTTACTGGACTTACGGCAAACCAACGATAGAATTACAGCAATTACGTTTATTGGATGATACCATAATTGAGTTCGCTAAGGTTAAAATAACTTTGGATATATGGGAATCTATCTTACAATGGCAATTTATAACCAAAGAAATAATTATAACTGGTAGTAAATTTACCGTGATCTATGCCGATAAACTTAAAATAGTTGGCTTAGAAACAAATACTGAAAATAAACAACCAACTGATTTATCATGGTTAATTAAACAACCTTATATTTCCTTGCATGCTGATTCAATAACTTGGTCTGAACCTAAACAACCTTCAGTTATTTTTTCCGATATACAGCTATCCCTCACAAGACAGAATAACGGATCAAAATTAATCGGCAGGGTCGATTTACCAGAACACGCTATTCAGCAATTTAAAGCAAAATCTCTTTCATTTACTAGTTTATTCAAGCTAAAAAATCAACAAGTTAATATTAATGGCCAAATTTCTATTGATAGATTACAATATGCTGAATCAAATCCACAATTTGTGGCTAGTGCCTTTCAAATCCGTCAACAGACTAATGGAACTTGGCAGACGACTATCAAGCAACAAATAGCCGATTTAGAACAATGGCTTAATCATAAAATAGAATTAAAAATTACTCCACCACAATTTTTCCAAGTAGGCCTTAAATTTTTATTACCACAGGCTAATTTAACCACTAATATTTCTGGTTTGCATAATATAACTGGCCAAATTAACTATTTATCTTTAGAAAAACTGGTTAAATTATTACCACTTAATCAATTAGCTCCTCAATTAACCGAGATTTTATTAAGTACGCAAGGGGATTTATATGATGTTAAGTGGAATTATGATGACACTTGGCAAATAGATGCTAATTTCTCCAATTTAAACTTACCTTTACCACCAGCAAAAATTCAAAATTTTTCAGGCCATTTACTGATAAACTCCAAATCAGGTCAATTACATATTGATCGAGCTACAATAGCTTCAACTGAATATCCAATCATTTTAACTCGATTACAAGGCTCTGTTGATCTAAAACGTTGGATGGCAACTACTGATAAATTAAAAGCTGTAGTTGATGGCATACCAGTAAAAGTTGCCGGCAAAGTAACGATGAATAATGGGATATTAAACAGCAATTTATTGATAACAGTTGGCCAAAGCAAGTTAAAAAAATTAATTAAATATATTCCTAATCAAGTACAACCTAATTTAACAGGTGATTTTAAACAAGTCCAAATTAATTTAGAAAGCATTGGTAAAGTATTTAAAATTAAGGCTCTTGTTGAAAAATTAACGATTAATAATTATCAACTTAATGATTTTGAACGTATTACTATCCAAGATTTAACTGGTCAACTAGAGTTTGATGCTAAGGAAATTAGCTTTACTATTAACCAAGGTGATATAAAACTTGATATGTCTGATTGGTATAGTAAACCGTTAATATTAACAGATTTAAAGGGAAAATTACTTTGGCAACAGCAAACATTGACTATTAAAAAATTACAAGCTTTTAAAAATAATATCCAAGTTAACGGTAGCTTAAAAATTCCTCAAAATGGCCAGATTCCTTATGCTGATTTGGTTATAAATCTTAATAAAGGTAAGCTCTCCAAAGTAGCAAGTTATTTACCCAATAAAAAAATTCCAGGAGTAGTTAAATGGTTTAAGAAAGCTCAATTTTTAGGTAATTTAAATAATACTAAAGCCATCATTCGTGGCTCAATTGATAACTTACTTGAACAATTTTATTTCAAAACTAATTTTAATGATCTGTCAATCCAATATGCTAATGGTTGGCCACAACTTACTCAGGCTAAAGGCCAGATTGTAATTAAAGAGCAAAATTTAACAGTTGAAGTCAATAATGGTAAAAGTCTTAACTTACAATTAGCAGCTTTACAAGTGAAAATAGCCAGCTTATTTAAAGATGCTTCATCAATTGACGTGACAGTTAATGCTAAGGGCAGTATCGCTGATAGTTTAGATTTTATTTCAAATAGTCCATTACGGGATACTATTAAATTTGATGAATTAGACTTGCAAGGTAAATTAGATTTGGAACTGGATTTATCTATTCCATTACTTGCCAATAAAAAAACCTCGATAACTGGCCAGCTTCTGTTTGACAAGACTAGATTGCATGATAAATCATTTGGTATAACGGTAACAGACATTACTGGGAAATTAAAATTTGATCAGCAACAAGTATCTGCCGACAATATGCACGGGAAATTACGTGGTACTCCAATTAAATTTTCCATGTTCACTAAAACTAATCAATTATCTCAACGAACTACTTTGAAAGTTCACAGTATTGCTGATCCAGAGTTTATCCAATACTATTTACAACATTTCATTCCAGCAGCTTCTAAATTACCTTTACCACAAATTTTAGCTGGTACAACTCCTTTAGATATAAAGATTAATTTTCCCAATAGTTCGATGGCTGGAAATAATTATACCGACATAGAGATACAAGCCAGCTTAAAAGATATGTTTATCAAATTACCTCGCCCAATCGGTAAAATAACTAACAAAACAATACCTTTAGCTATAAAATTACATTTTGATTCTAATGAAGGTCTTTTGCTCAAAACTACCTATGGCAAGATATTCAATAATATATTTTATCTTAAACAAGGTAAATTAGAACGTGGTAACTTAGTATTTGGAACTAATTTAGCAAAATTACCTCAGAAAAAATTATTAAAAATTCAAGGAACTATTCCTAATTTACTATCAATCACTGCTTGGACAGAAAAATTTAACTTTAAAACTTCAGATTCGACAGCAGATAGTAAACTATCAATTAATACTATATTAGAGCTTAAATTAGATAAATTAGAAGTTGCAGGTCAAGAACTAGCTAATGTTAAACTGCACTCTAAATATGATCCTTCTTTATGGCAAGCAGATATTACGAGTGATAAAATCGCTGGAAAGATAGAGTTCAATAAATTACAAAATAAACTGATATTAGATTTTACCAAACTGATTTTAGCCATTCCCAAATCCACTACTACTAATAAATCCAAACCACCCAATCCGCATCACTTACCTATTGTAAGCTTCAATTGTGATTTGTTAAAAATTGCTGATATTGATTTAGGAACAGTTCAATTAAATACTAAATCAAACGATGATGGTTTAAAATTTAATTTAGCCACTAAATCGCCAACTATGGATTTGCAAGCTACAGGTAAATGGCGTTATGTTGCAAGCCAGCACCAGACTCGCCTAAAGGCCACATTGAATAGCGACAATATTGGTAATATGTTGCAACAATTTGGCTATTCTAACCCACCCATAGTTGGGGAAGCTATCAAAGTAAATCTGAATTCATATTGGTTTGCTGCCCCTTATGCTGTGGATATTGCAAATTTAGTTGGAACTTTAAATATTGTTACTATGGCTGGTAATATTGTGGACATCGATCCAGGAGTAGGTAGAATTTTTGGTTTATTCGATGTTTATTCCTTACCACGACGGTTAAATTTAGATTTTCGGGATGTATTTGGAAAAGGTTTTGGATTTGATACTATTGCAGGCAATTTTTTTATTAAGAAAGGTGTAGCTAGTACTAAGCAATTTATTTTACAAGGGCCATCCGCAAGGGTTAAAATCGATGGCAGCACCGATATTTTAAATAAAAAATACGACCAATTTATCACTGTATATCCACATTTTTCCACTCCCATAGCAGTAGCTGGAACTTTAGCATTAGGATTAAGTGGGGGAGCTGCTGCTTTAATAATTCAACAAGCATTGCAAGTGGAATTAGAACCTATAATAAATTTCCAATATCATATTACTGGAAACTGGGATAAACCAGAAATTCTACCTGTATCAAATCAATAACAGGTAGATGGCCTCACAATATACTGTGATATAAGTTATTAAGAATAGAACCATTTCACAAGCTTTTCTATATACTGGTTGAATCAGACTGCTATATAGTGAACGTACTCACAAAAACACCAATCACAAATTTAATATATAAATTCACTCGATGGTTTCCGCCCTTAGCAAAGGTAATTTTTTCCACAATTTTTTTTCACGTTCTTCAGGAATCATTATTTTATCAGTTTCAATTCTTAAAATTTTTCCAATTGAAGTAAAATAAGCTATTCCTATAACTAACACTTCTTTGCCTATCATAGTATCAGTTTCCTTAGAAAACATATTCTTAGATATTCCTTTAAGCAAATAATCATTTACCACCAAGTTAAAAGTTCTATCATAATTTCTAATCGATTCAAGTATTCCAACAATTTTAATTTGGCATGGAAAGGGAACGATAGATATTAATTTACGAAATATAGATATAGAGTCTGGAGTTATCTGAATTCCATTGCCATTAAGAAAATGAATTGATTTGACTCCCTGTTGAAATACCTTGTTAAAGCCATAAAATATTTCTAATAATGCTTTATCATATAATAAATTTGACATACTTGCTTCCACTTTTTGATTAGAAAGCGGGGAACTTAAAATTGCAATAGCTAAACTATCTTGGAAGTAATCTAAACTAGTTCGTTCTGAACTTAATTCTGGAAATTCATTATTTTGTTGGAATAGTTCTGGTGTTATTTCCTGTAAAGTTGGTGACTGAATATATAATTTTTTATCTTTAAACGCTATCGAAAAATTGGTAGCATGTTTAACCCATTGTGGAGGAGCTCCACGCACAGTACTACGTCCTTCAGTGCATAATCTTAAAGCCCCTTTACTGCCTTCAGTAATAACCCATAATAATGATTGTAATAATGTTACAGAAATCATTTGGTAATCTGTATTTATGGTTTCAATTTCTATTTTATAAGTTTGCATTATATATAATTGTTATAAAATCAGATATCTATAATTATATTTCACAAATTACTTTCTCATATTCATCATGAGCATTTGCTAGTGATATTTGATCTGTTTCAATCCTAAGAATTTTTCCGCTTGTAGTGTAAAATGCGATGCCAGAAATTAATACTTCTTCACTCAACAAAACTTGAACTTCTTTTTGAGTCATTGGTTGAGTAATCCCTTTAATAATAACATTATTTGGTGTTGTGATTAATTTAAAAGTTCGATCATTTGATCTAATATCATCTAACTTACCAGCCATTTTTACTCGACGTGGAGGCGGAATTTTATCTACTAAATTTTTAAAATATTTTGTAGTTCCTAAATTTATTTCTAATCCATCAGTAAAAAAATGAATTGAATCCACACCTTGATAAAATATATTACGAAATCCCAGCAGTAAATCTAAGAGTGCTTTATCATATAAATGATCTTCTGGTTCATCATTTAATATAGCAATCAGACTTTCTTGGAAATAATCAATAGCAGTATTTTCTGGAAGTAGCCCTTCCATTTTTTCGGTTTCATGAAATAATTCTGGAACTGATTCATATAAAGTAGGAGAACCAATTTGTAATTGTTTATCTTTGAATGTCATGGAAAAAGTAGTAGCGGATTTTATCCATTGAGGAGGAGCTCCACGCACTATACTCCTACCTTCAGTTCGTAATCGTAAAGCTCCTTTACTACCTTCAATAAGAACAGATAACAAAGCTTGTAACAAAGTTACTGAAATAGTATGACTATCTGCACTTTGATTTTCAATTCTGATAGAGTAAATTTGCATGAAATGTTCGTATCAAATATGTTATGGTAAATATATAAATTTTTAAATATACATAAAGCTATACTTAATTAGTAATTCGCAATATAATAAATCAATATAGAATATTTGTCTAATTTAATTTGGCTAAAACTATAATTTATTAACTATAAAAATATTATTTATTAAATAGTTACTATTGTAAAACAATATTTTTTAGTATATGTAGCTCAAATAAGCAACTATGGTTAATTATATTCTATATTTTACCTCTGATCCAATAATTAAAAATTGCTGGTAACAATCTTCTATCAAACCATTAAAAACATGAAAAAAATCTTCCAGACAGTATTTATTCTTCCATTAATCGTTATCATAGCAGTTGGTTTGGTAATTTATAAAGTGAAATCCAAGCCACCTATCAAACATGAAGTATTGCAGTTTCCAACTAAAACTGTAGAAGTTATCACAGTTAAAAAAATTCCTTTCCGAACTCGGGCTACGGCTTATGGCAATGTAGAACCAGCTATTTTACTAAAAGTTAAAACTGAGGTTAGTGGAAAAATTAGTTATATTCATCCTAAATTGAAACAAGGTGGTAGTTTAGCCAAAGGTACTGTGGTGTTACGCATTGAACCAACAACTTTTGAGTTTTCTTTAGCACAAAGTAAATCTGGATTGAGTAGTAGTAAATCAGCGTTAACACAATTAGAAGTTGAAGAAAAAGCCACTCGTAATTCATTAAAACTAGCTAAAGAAAACTTAAAAGTTGGACAAAAAGAATTAAATCGGATAATTAAAATTTGGAAAAAGAAGGTAATCTCTCGTTCTGTGGTAGATATTGAAGAACAGAAAGTTTTGCAATTACGTCAACAAGTTGAAGATTTACAAGGTAAATTATCCAGCTATGCTAGTCGTAAAGCTATAACTAAATCCCAAATTGAACAGTCCAAAACTCAGTTAGCACAAAGTAAAGATACCTTAGGACGTACTGAAATTAAATTACCGTTTGATGCTCGGATTGGTAATGTATCGGTGGAAAAGGGAGAATTTACCTCAGTCGGTAGCGTATTATTTGAGGCTTTAGGAATTCAAGCTGTTGAAATCAATGCCAAATTAGCAACCAGTCGATTTCGTCCCTTATTAATTGGATTGGGTAATCATAGTGCTAATTTACAAGACCCAAAATCCTTGTCAAAAATACTGGATAAAATGCAATTAGAAGCTATCGTGCATTTGGTAAGTAATGATGTGGAAAAATGGCAAGGTAAATTAATCCGTATAGGTGAATCCATTGACCCTATTCGTGATATGATTGATTTAGTAGTGATAGTTAATAAACCATATGAAAATGTTATTCCGGGTAAACGTCCACCCTTATTGAAAGGTATGTACGTTGCGGTTCAATTCTCTGCTCCAGCTCAAAAAATGTTAGTTGTGCCTAGGAAAGCAATTCATCAAGGTCGGGTTTATATTGCTACAGGTGACAATAAATTGGAGATTCGGCCAGTAAGTATTTTATATAAACAGGGACAATTAGTGGTTATTGATCAAGGTATTGAAGTTGGTGAAAAAATTATCATTACCGATGTGATTCCAGTTATTGAAGGCTTGCCACTTAAACCAATTTTAGCCACTGAATATGAATCACAAATGGCACAGGATGCGTTCGTTAATTATTTGGGAGTATTGCCATGAAAACTATAACAGTATTATCATCTGCACAAGTTTAACTTTATATCAATTTTTTTATGTCAATGTTGATAATACCATATAATTGACATCTATTTATTTTATTGTTTTAATTATGGCAAGATTATTCATAGTAGGTTACATATTTTATATCTAATAATTATCAGTTAAAAGCTATCCCACACACCTATTCCAATCGAGAACAAAATGTATTATATCGGTGATTTTGCACTTTCAACTTTTCGTCATAATAAATTGCTAGAATTAGCTCAAATTGATACTTTAGATAGAGCTAAATATATATACTTTATTGACTTAAAACGACCTTTATCAGAAGTTGAAGAATCTCATTTACAAGCTTTATTATCAAATTGCCAAATTTCTGAACTACAATCGGGTCTCTTAGTTTTACCACGAACCATTTCACCTTGGTCAACTAAAGCAACTGATATTGCTCATGTTTGTGGTTTAACAACAATAAAAACTTTGGAAAGAGGAGTATGGTGGCCAAATCTTAACGACTCTAAAATTGATTTAAATTTAATCCATGATCGAATGACAGAAAGATTGTTAACAAATATTGAGCAGAACATATTTACCCAAGCAACCTCTCGTTCGTTACAAATGATTGATATTTTAGCTAATGGTAAACAAGCTTTAATCCAAGCGAATCAAGCTCAGGGGTTAGCTTTATCTATAGATGAAATAGATTATTTATACACTAATTTTAAAGAATTAAATAGAAATCTAACTGATGTTGAATTAATGATGTTTGCTCAGGCCAATTCTGAACATTGTCGACATAAGATTTTTAATGCAGATTGGACAATAGATAAACAACCCCAGTTATCATCATTATTTCAAATGATTCGTTACACGCACGAGCAAAATCCGGGTAAAGTATTATCTGCTTATCATGATAATTCTGCGGTATTACAAGGTTTTATCGGCCAACGCTTTTTTCCAGATACTAATAATATATACAAGTCACACGAAGAAGCAATAGATATTTTGATGAAAGTAGAAACTCATAATCATCCTACTGCAATATCACCATTTCCAGGAGCTGCTACCGGTTCTGGAGGTGAAATTAGAGATGAGGGAGCTACTGGACGTGGAGCTAAACCCAAAGCTGGTTTGACTGGATTTTCGGTATCTAATTTACGGATTCCTAATAATATTCAACCGTGGGAAAGTGAATACGGAACTCCTTCTCGTTTAGCCACGGCTTTACAAATTATGTTAGAAGCACCAATTGGAGCTAGTTCTTTTAATAATGAGTTTGGCCGTCCAGCAATTTGTGGTTATTTTCGTACTTTTGAAATGGAAGTAAATGGAAGACAACGAGGTTATCATAAGCCTATTATGTTAGCTGGTGGAGTTGGTAACATCAGGGCAAATGATGTACAAAAACAGGTTATTTCCCCCAATAGTGTAATAATTGTATTGGGTGGGCCAGCTATGTTAATTGGTTTAGGTGGTGGAGCAGCTTCCTCTATGGTATCTGGACATAGTAATGAGGATTTAGATTTTGCTTCAGTGCAACGTGGGAATCCAGAGATGCAACGCCGTTGTCAGGAAGTTATTGATACTTGTTGGCGAATGAATGATTCTAATCCAATTATATCCATTCATGATGTTGGAGCTGGTGGTTTATCCAATGCTTTACCAGAATTGGTAAATGACAGTAATCGTGGGGGTAATTTTAATTTACAAGCTATTCCATCAATTGATTCCAGTTTATCACCATTAGAAATTTGGTGTAATGAAGCTCAAGAACGTTATGTATTAGCCATTGCTAAAGAAAATTTACCAATATTCGATAAGATATGTGGCAGAGAACGTTGTCCTTATGCAGTGGTTGGAGAAGCTACCGCTAAACAGCAATTAAAGCTTACTAATGATAATACTAAACTAATTGATATGCCAAATTCAGTATTGTTTGGTAAGCCACCTAAAATGTTACGTGAAGTGGAACGACAATCCCCAAATTTACTACCTCTTGATTTAACTCAGATAAATTTACAAGAAGCAGCTTTGCGAATATTACATTTACCTACTGTAGCCAGCAAAAGCTTTTTAATCACCATTGGCGATCGGACGGTTGGTGGTTTGACAGTAAGAGATCAGATGGTTGGGCCTTGGCAAGTGCCAGTAGCCGATTGTGCAGTTACAGCAACTAGTTACGGTAGTATTACTGGTGAAGCAATGGCGATTGGCGAACGTACTCCATTGGCTTTGCTGGATGCTCCAGCTTCTGGTCGTATGGCGATTGGAGAAGCTTTAACTAATATTGCTGCGGCTCGTATCGAACAATTAAATGATATTGTATTATCTGCTAATTGGATGGCTGCAGCTGGGCAACCCAACGAAGATTTGGCTTTATTTGAGACAGTACAGGCAATAGCGATGGAACTATGTCCAGCAATTGGTATCAATATTCCAGTTGGGAAAGATTCCTTATCTATGCACACCCAATGGCAGGATAAGGCCGTTACTTCACCTATATCATTGATTATTTCAGCATTTGCCCGAGTTACTGATATTGGTTTAAGCCTGACACCTCAATTAAAACCTGACAATACTGTCTTAATATTAGTGGATTTAGGATGTGGTAAAAATCGTTTAGGCGGTTCAGCATTAGCTCAAGTTTATAATCAATTGGGCAATATAGCACCAGATTTGGATAATCCTAAAGATTTAGTTAGTTTCTTTTTAGCTATTCAAACTTTGAATCAGCAAGGTAAAATATTAGCTTATCATGATCGTTCTGATGGAGGCTTATTTACCACTTTATGTGAAATGGCATTTGCTGGTCATACTGGTTTGGATATTAATTTAGATAGTTTAGGAGAATCACTTGCTAGTTTATTTAATGAAGAATTAGGAGCTGTTTTACAAATTAAAGCAACTGATTTTATTGAAGTGCAGACTTGGTTTAAGCAAAATACTGATTTAAATATCCATCTTATAGGTCAACCTAATGATACTGGAATTTTAAATTTTTATCATCAAGAATCTCTTATTTTAAGATTTGAACGTAATGAATTATACAAAGTTTGGAGCAGAACTAGTTATCAAATGCAAAGATTGCGTGACAATCCTGATTGTGCTGAACAGGAATATAATCATCTTATAGAAAATAAAGGCCTCTCAGTAAAATATAACTTTTCTCTACAAGCTCCAAATATAATAGGAATTAAACCTCGCATAGCTATATTACGTGAACAAGGAATAAATGGTCAATTAGAAATGGCAGCAGCTTTTGATCGAGCTGGATTTACCTGTGTTGATGTGCATAGTAGTGATATTTTATCTGGTAAGACTACTTTGCAAGATTTTCAAGCGTTAGTTGCTTGTGGTGGTTTTTCCTATGGTGATGTGTTAGGTGCTGGTGGTGGTTGGGCTAAGTCTATCTTATTCAATACTAGAGCTTATGACGAATTTTCCGCTTTTTTCCAACGTTCTGATACCATAGCATTAGGAGTTTGTAATGGTTGTCAAATGTTGGCACAGTTACAAGAATTAATTCCAGGAGCAAATTGGCCTAAATTTACTCGTAATTTATCTGAACAATTTGAGTCTCGGTTAGCAATGGTAAAAATTATTAAGTCTGCTTCGGTATTTTTGCAAGGAATGGAAAATTCCCGTTTGCCAATTGTAGTTGCTCATGGAGAAGGAAGAATAACTGATACAGTTGCTAATGAGTTGATAACTTTGCAATATATTGGCAACAATGAACAGGCCACTGAAATTTATCCGGCTAATCCTAATGGCTCTAAATCAGGCGTAACTGGTCTGACTAGCAAAGATGGACGAGTTACTATTATGATGCCACATCCAGAACGCTTATTCTTAAGCAGTCAATATTCTTGGTTACCAGATTATTGGTCAAATGAATATGGGCCTTGGATGCAGATGTTTTGGAATGCTAGACGTATGTTTCAGAACTAATTATGAATATGGTTAATTAAGTATTCTTCTATGTTCTAACAAGGGTTCAAAAAACTGTTGAGCTAATTGGGAAAATTCTTTATTTGATAATGGATTATCTTCAACTCCAAAACATAATTTATAATAGTCATCTTGTACTTCTCCTATTATAAAATCATTACCTTGCCAAATTTCAGTAGCTTTATACAAAGCAGTATCTTTGTCTTTTTGTAAATTTTCTACAAAATTAAAAGAAGTCTGTGGAAAGAATAGTAATGGCTGGATTAAACCTTGCCAATAATACTCTTGGACTAAAGTTTGTAAAATCTGTTTGCTATCTGCCACTGGCATAAACTCCCAAGCTTCGTTTGCTCCTATTACTATGCTATGGCATGGTGAAATCGGCAAGCTATTCAGGATTAAATGTTGAATCCAAACTTGGATAAAATCTTTGGCTTTAAGTTTAGCATACCGATAATTAACTAATTTATCATCCCATAATTGACCTAAATTTCCAATTATAGTTATATTTCCTAATGCTATTTTTTTTATATTAATAGGTTCTCTTTTACCTTGTCTTAATACCTGGTTGACTTGTTGAATAAATGGTTTCACTTCTCCAATAATTTTATTATATACATAATCACCTACCTGTCCATGTGGTAATTGGCCACTAGCTTTAACAATAGTTTTATATTCATGGAAATCAATTCCTTGTAAGCCTTTTTCTATCAATATTTTATTAAGAGAATAACGTTCTAAACCTGAGACTTCAAACGGTTCATTACTATTAAAAGCCTCAGTAGAACGATGTAATTCTATTCCTAAACGGTGTTTTAATAAAAAAGCAGTTGGATGGTTAAAAAAATTGATAAGCTTATTAAGCTCTATTGTTTGATATTCTGGTTCTGGAGTTGATAATGGAGTAGTAAAAAAGTTATTTGTTTGACGTTCCTGTCGCAAAGCATCGCTGGCAATACAATATTCATCAGAAAAACTAAATAAAGATTTGCTCTGATTAAAATATTTAGGGCTAAAAGCTTGTAATGGATGTTTGGTTACTTGAAATATTTCTGCTTCAGAATTGATGTAATCCAACAACTCACTTACCAATATTGAAGGTGGAATAATAGTATTATCATGGATGCTTTGCCCGACATAACTGATATAAAAATATTCTCTAGCTGCTAATAAAGCTTCTAAAAATAAATACCGATCATTATGACGTTGTGAACGATCTCCTTTCTTTGGATGCCTGATGATAAGGTCAAAATTAAGTAATTTATTAGGACGTGGAAAGCTTTGGTCATTCATGCCTAATAAACAGATTACCTTGAATGGTATACTACGACTATGATTTATGGCAGAAAATGATACGCATCCAGTCATAAAACTACTACTTTGTTCTTCTTGAGTTAAATAATATTTTAAGCATTCAAAAATAACAGTATGACTAATTGGGGTTGTAAAATCCTGACTATTGGTAACTAAATCGTTTAAAGCTTTACGAATTATTTGAGTATTTACATCTGCTAAAAATTCTTCTAGTAAATTACTAAATAGTTGTGACCATTCCAATATAGTATGTGATTGTCGCATTTTCTGCACATAAGCAAATAACTGTTCAATAAAGGTAATTAATCTACCTAGAATTAAGCTATCACTACCTTCAATTGCATCACACGGCAAAATTCCCTGAAACATTTCTGTTGGCAGTGCATAACCCAATAATAATCTTTTTAGCCCAAGTAACCAAGTATTTTCTTCAAATTCTGGCAAATTCATACGAGTTTTATCATCTTTATCCATACCCCAACGGATTGCAGTTTTATCAATCCAATAACGAATTAATTCTAAATCTCTTTCAGTAAAAGCAAATTGTTGTTGGATAATTTCTGATTCTAAAATATTCAATACTTCACTAACAGTAAAACGGCCTTTGGTTAATTCTAAAATTGCTAAGAAAGTATTAACTATAATAGTTTTAGCTGGTAAATTACGATCTGCAATAGTGAATGGAATTTGCCTTAAATTATCTGGAATTGTATCAAATACTGCTTCTATAAATGGAGCATAAGTTTCAATATCCGATACCATTACTAAAATATCTTTTGGCAATAATTCTGGTTGCTCTACAAATAAAGCTAGTAATTGATCATGTAAAACTTCAATTTCCCGCAATGGACTATGGCAGTTATGAATTTGAATTGATTTGTCAGTTATAGAATATTCCGTCTCTGTCAAATTCAGAATATCAGTTTGAATCTGGTGTAATAAAGAATTATTGTCTGGATAAATAAAATTTTTATGCTCAACATGTTGATATTCATTAAACATATCGATAAAATTACGGCCAATTTTACCCATTGAAGCTAATAAAGTATTGCCTTTTATAAAATAATCAGCTGTAGTATGAGCCATTTCACTATCTGTAACGATATCTCCCCAATATTCTTGGCAAGGGTTCATTACAAATACATGCACATCTATAACTTGGCCCAATTTTGCTAATACTTCCAAATGAAATTCGGGCAGTACTGAAATTCCAAATACTATAATCCGTTGAAAGCGTGGTTTACTAGTTGATAATTTAGTAAAAAATTCATTGCGTAATTTAGCTCGATGTTGATTACCATATTGTATCGTTAATTCTTGCCATAATATAGCTTGCCAATTAGCTTGAGTATCTGATAATGGTTGCTTACCAATCTCCCAATCAAATAACCAATTAGGCCGATATACTGTATATTGGTCAAATACATCTGCAATTCTCCATGCTAATTGGAATTTTTTTATTGCAGACTCATCTGTTTGTAAGTAATCTTTTAACTCCTGAAATTCTGGATCATTAATGAACTTTGGTAATATATTCATTATTTTCCATACAATTACCTCATGTTTGAAACCAGATATATCTATATCAGTTCGTAAAATATCTTTAAATACATACCATAACATAGCATCTGGTCGCATAAAACGGCTATTAGCCCATACCCCTAAATCATCAGCCAATAATATTGACAACCATTTTTCCATACCTCGATCTTGTACTACGATATTTTCTGGGACTAATGGTGGCAAAGGTGAATTTTTAATTAACTTAGCCAAAGCTTGGATCAGGTACTCTAAACGATTACTAGTATAGATATGTAACATATTTTCTAACTGATTCTTACAATAATTAATTCAGTTCTTTATCAAAAGTAATTTGGGGAGTATGTTTAGTCGCTTCTATAACTAGATTTTTCATAAGCTTAGATCATTACAATTAAATCGTTGTCTTTAAAGAAAAAAATGAAAATTCATCATCAATTTTCTGAACTTCAAACTCAATTGGTTTTACCGATTTTCTAGCCAATTCAATAAAACCTAATCCAGCTCCCTTACTGGTTTCTGGAGTATCATTTCTACGTTTTTCTTTATAATACTGTTTCAACTCATCTTGGTTCATAATCTGTAATTTGCTTAATTGTTCTTTGAGTGAACCAACAACTTCATTATAAACAATATTACCACATGATACATAATAATATTCATTGTCAAAGCCAACCCCAATAATACCATTACTCAATTCAGGTTTTTCTGCATCAGGAGGAGTTTTTTCAGCTGAATAATGAATGATATTTTGACTTTGTTCTACAAACATAGAAAATACTTTAACAATTGTTGAAGAATCAGCATCATCAAATTTCATTTTACTTCTTAAGGTATCACCAATTCCTACCATAAGTTCCTGTGATATAGGCCCACCAAAACAAAAAAATAGCCCTTGCTGATTAAGCATTAGTTTTAATTTATATAGATTTGACAACATTATATTTTCCTTTATTAAAAACCGATTTTGTACATAATAAAATATTAGTTAAATATAGATCAAACCTTAAATTACCTTGTACAAAGAAAATTAATTACAATTTAAATCAATTCCATTGATAAAAGTTTATTCATTATGTGCAATACACATTTTAGCATTTACAATAGAGATAGCAATAATGTTATATTAAAAATTACCATGGTAAGATAGTATATATTTTTATTTAGTTTGTGTTAACTATGAAGAAATAGCAATGTTTTAACTAAAGTATTTTTTATCTAAATATTTTTAAACTATTTGTGGGACTATAAAAAATGAGTAGAATTATTTTTGCTGGTACTCCACAGTTTTCAGTACCAAGTTTACTAGCTTTATTAAATTCACAACATGATGTTTGTGCTGTTTATACTCAGCCTGATCGCAAAGCTGGTAGGGGAAGAAAACTACAAGCTAGTCCAGTCAAATTAGCTGCTTTAGAATATGGAATTGATGTCTATCAACCAACTACATTAAAAAATGCAACAATTCAATTCAAAGAATTACAAGCTGATTTAATGGTAGTAGTTGCATACGGTTTAATTTTACCTAAGATTATTTTAGAAATTCCTAAACTTGGCTGTATTAATGTACATGCTTCTCTATTACCACGTTGGCGTGGAGCTGCCCCTATTCAACGTGCATTATTGGCTGGTGATAATACTACTGGTATAACTTTAATGCAGATGGATGCTGGACTTGACACTGGTGGAATTATAAAAACTGCTAGTTGCGAGATTTTAGCAGATGATAATAGTCAAACTTTACAGGATCGACTTTCAGTGATAGGAGCTGAATTACTAGTTAATATAATAGCTGAAATTGGGAATTTACCGGTTATTCCACAAGATGATAACCAAGCAACTTATGCTAAAAAATTAGATAAAACTGAAGCTAAACTAGACTGGCAAGAACCAGCAATTGTATTAGAACGAAAAATAAGAGCTTTCAATCCTTGGCCAGTTGCTCAAACAGATTTATTTGGACAAACCTTACGAATTTGGGAGGCTGAAGTTATATCTACTCCTACCTCTGAACCAATTGGAAGTATCATTCGTTGTCAACGTAATGGAATTGATATCGTAACTTCTGACGGTATTTTACGCTTATTAAAGGTTCAAAGAGCTGGTAAAAAACCAATGCCTGTCAGTGATTTTTTAAATGCTAATCCAGAATTATTACATGATTAAATTATATATTAAAATCTATGAAGTTATCGTGGTTGTATATCCCGCAAATGTTTATTGACTGACAACCAAGCTCCAATCAAACCTAATGAAATACCGATTGTTAATAATGTTAAACTTGGAAAAATTCCTAAAGTAATTAGCTCAAATTGGCTATAGTATAATTCTGTTAGATTTCTGACTGGAGTTTGTAACGACCATAAAGATAAACTAACCAATAACCAAGCAATTAAACTACCTAATAAACCATACCAAAAACCAGTATATAAAAAAGGTCGTCTGATAAAAGCATCGGTTGCTCCAACTAGTTTGTTAATTTCTATCTCCTCTCGGCGACTTTGAATTGTTAAACGGATGCTATTCCCAACTATTAATAATACGGCTAATGATAGCAATATAGCTAACAGTAAAGTTCCATGTTGGACAATTTTTAACATTGCAAACAATCGTTTCGCCCATAACATGTCAAATTGGGCTACGTCTACCTCTGTTAATTCCTGTAGTTTTTCTAATAATACTTGATTAATGGCATTATCATTAGAAGCTGGTTGAACTACTAACACTGCTGGTAATGGATTTTCCCCCAAAACTTGTAAAGCATCACCGGAAAAAGTTTGATATTCTTTTAAGGCATCAGCAGGAGTGATAAGTCGTACATTAGAAAT
>DRQV01000190.1 GCA_011371325.1 Thioploca sp. | reverse complement strand
AATTGCTATATATTCATATAAATCACTAAAACTATAAAATGGCTACTGAGACACTTTATCAATCAATAATTGCCTCCATGCAAGAAGGAGTTATACTCCAATATGTCAATGGAAAAATTGGAGTCTGCAATTCTAGTGCTAAACGAATTCTAAAATTCACTGGTAAATCATGTAATTTTAATAGTCAAAAGATAATTTGTGAAGATGGTAATTTAATCATTAAAGAAAATTTACCTACTCAAATTAGTTTACATACTGGTAAAATTTATTCTGATAAAATATTGGGAGTTTATAGGAGCGATGGTTCTTTAGTCTGGATTTCAGTTAATACTCAACCATTATTCCGCAATGATAAAATTTATGCAGTATTAATCACTTTTATTGACATTACCAAACGTAAGCAAACTGAAAAAACTCTAAAATATAATGAACATCGTTATAAGGCTATTTTGCAAGATCAAACTGAATTGATTTGTCGTTATTTACCAGATGGTTTACTAAGTTTTGTTAATAATGCCTACTGCCGTTATTTTGGTAAAACAGAAGCCGAACTAATCGGTCATCATTTAACTCCTTTTAGCTTCGATGAGTTGCAAGATGTCTTAATCCAAGTTATGGGAGACTTGACTCAAACCAATCCAGTTACTGAAATTGAAAACCCTACCATCTTGCCTTCTGGTGAAGAACGTTGGCAACATTGGATAGTGCGAGCAATGTTTAATAAAAATGGTAAATTATTTGAATATCAAGCTGTTGGACGAGATATTACTGAACGACGTAATACTGAAGCAGAATTACGTCGAGCTAAAGAAGCAGCCGAAGCAGCCACTATGGCTAAAAGTGAATTTTTGGCCAATATGAGTCATGAAATTCGTACTCCTATGAATGGAGTAGTTGGGATGGCTGAGTTGTTATTAAATACTAAACTATCTACTAAACAATACGAATATGCCCAAACTATTCATAAATCAACAGATGCCCTACAAACTTTAATCAATGATATTTTAGATTTTTCCAAAATTGAAGCTGGTAAATTATCTCTAGAATCTGATAACTTTGATTTAGAAGCTGCTGTGTTAGAAGTTGCCCGTTTATTAGCTATAACAGCAGAATCCAAAGGTTTTGAACTAATTGTACGTTATGCTCCAGATGCACCTCGTCTTTTTATAGGCGATGCTGGTAGAATTCGACAAATCCTTACTAATTTAGTAGGTAATGCAATTAAATTTACTCACAAAGGTCATGTATTAATCAATGTGGAATGTAAAACTAAAACTCCAGATTTTGTATATATGAGTATTCAAATTGAAGATACCGGAATTGGTATCCCAGCAAATAAATTAGGGAGTATTTTCAATGAATTTACCCAAGCTGATAATTCAACTACTAGGCAATTTGGAGGCACTGGCTTAGGATTGGCTATTAGTAAGCAATTGGTTAATATGATGAAAGGTAATATAGAAGTAATCAGTGAACAAGGTAAAGGGTCAATTTTTACTTTTACCTTAGAATTACCAATCGCAAAAATTCAGAATGAAGAAATGCTTAAACATAATCAAATAAATATCGTAGATCAATATAAATTGCTGGAAAATACCAAAGTTTTAATCGTTGATGATAATGTTGTAAATCAAAGAATTTTACAAGAACAATTAGAAAATTTACAGATTCATACTAAAACTGTTTCTAGTACTGAAGATGCTTTAAAAGCTTTGCATACCGATTCTTACTGGTTGGCAATAATTGACTATTTTATGCCGGTTATGGATGGCGAACAATTAGGCAAAATTATCAAAGAAACTCCTGAAATTAAAGACACAATATTAGTTATGTTATCTTCTGCCGGTTATCAACAGGGAATTTCTAATTTAAAGAAAATCGGTTTTTCTGGTCATTTAATTAAGCCACTATCACAAAAACAATTACAACAAGCCTTATTAGCATTAAGGTTATCTTTTGAACAAAATAAATCATCAGAGTTTATTACTATGGAAAAAGTTAATAAATTTAAGTTTAAAAATAAATATAAAGCTTATTCTAATATATCAACCTTACTAGTTGAAGATAATGATGTAAATCGTTTAGTAGCTAAGTCTATGTTAGAACAGCTTGGTTGCCAAGTAACTCAAGCAATTGATGGAATCCAAGCATTACAAATTTTAGAATATAAGAGTTTTGATATAATTTTTATGGATATTAATATGCCTGGCATGGATGGTTATGAAACAACTAGAAAAATTCGAGAACTTAAAACTAATAATATTATTGTTGCTATGACAGCCAATGCTATGCAAGGTGATGTAGAAAAATGTTTGGCTAATGGCATGGATAATTATATAGCTAAACCAATTAGTTTAGAACGTATTTTTAATGTAATAAAACAATATTATCCTGATGATCAATCTAGTAAAATAGCAAATTTAAAAATACAAAATTCATATGAATCAAATTTATATAACTCTAATAATCATAAAAAAGTTTTATTAGTAGAAGACAATCCAACAAATTGTTTAGTAACTACTAATATTTTAGAAAAAATAGGTTGTAAAGTTGAAATTGCTGAAAATGGAAAAGAAGCTGTGGAAATTTGTGGTAAATATAAATATGACCTAATTTTAATGGATATTTCTATGCCAGTAATGGATGGTATTGAAGCAACTAACTTTATTCGTCAATTAGATAAAAACACTCCTATCATTGCTACCACTGCCAATTGTCAAAAAGCTGATATTGTAAAATATTTATCGGTTGGTATGAATAGTTGTTTACCTAAACCGGTGAATATAGAAAATTTAACTTTAATTGTGAATAAATATACTTCTAAAAAAGAAGAAATAATAGATATTCAGTTAGACAAACAATCTAAAATTAACAACTGTCCAATTTTTGATCCAATTCAAGCGAAACGTATTGCTATAGGTAATATTAATATTTTGCATAAAATTATCGATAAATTTACTCAAGACACACCTAATCAATTACAAAAATTACAAGTAGCATTAGAAACTAATAATCAAAAGGATGTAGAACGTTTAACTCATTCTTTAAAAGGTAGTGCTCGTAGTGTGGGAGCTTTTCGGTTGGGAGAAGTAGCATTTGACGCTGAAAATTTTGCCAAACAAGGAAACTTAAATAAAATAGAGCAAGAAATATTTTTTAATTTACAAAAAGAATTTGATAAATTACAAGATATTTGGGAACAAACTGATTGGGATAATTTATTGTAAAACATTGATAATCATGCAAAACTGTACTATCTTTTTCAAAGAGGGCTTTTAATTCTTCAGCACACTAGTAAGTTTAAATTAGGATGGCTAGGAAGTATGGTAAGATTGTAATTGATGTAAATGAATCTTATACTCTTAAAAACCTTGTGGGATGGTTATGACAGATTGGAACGAATTTAACTTTAATACTCGTGCAGTTCGAGCTGGACAAGTACGCAGTGATGAAGGAGAACATAGTGAAGCTATTTTTCCTACTTCTAGTTATGTATTTAAAAATGCTGAAGAAGCAGCTAAAAGATTTACCTCTAGTGAATTAGTTGGTAATATTTACTCTCGTTTTACCAACCCAACCGTCCGTAATTTTGAAGAACGACTGGCCGCTTTAGAAGGAGGTGAAAGCTGTTTGGCTACTGCCTCTGGTATGGCTGCTATTCTTACTAGTTGTTTGGGATTATTAAAAGCTGGCGATCATATAGTTGCGTCAAAGAGTATATTTGGTTCGACTATAACTTTATTTAATAAAATTCTCACTAAATTTGAAATTAGTACTAGTTTCATTGAATTAAGCGATATTACTAGTTGGCAAGCTGCAATTAAGCCTAACACTAAACTATTGTTTTTAGAAACTCCATCCAATCCTTTAATGGCAATTGCCGATATACAGAAAGTGGCTAATATAGCTCATGCAAATGATTGTTTATTAATAGTTGACAACTGTTTTTGCACTCCAGTTTTACAACAACCATTAGCTTTAGGAGCAGATTTAGTAATTCATTCTGCTACTAAATATTTAGATGGACAAGGACGCTGTATAGGTGGAGCAGTAGTTGGGCCGAGCAATCTTATTAATGGTGATATTCTGGGGATTTTGCGTTCCGCTGGCCCTAGCATGAGTCCTTTTAATGCCTGGGTATTTTTGAAAGGATTGGAAACCCTTGAATTAAGAATGCAAAGACATTGTTATAATGCTGAAATTTTAGCCAATTGGTTGAATGAACAAGATTCTGTTCAAAAAGTTTATTATCCTGGCCTTACTTCTCATCCGCAACATGAAATTGCAATTAAACAACAAAAACGCTTTGGTGGATTAGTATCATTTGAAGTTGCAAATCAAAAGACTGCTTGGAACGTAATTGATTCCACTAGAATGATATCTATCACTGGCAATTTAGGTGATGCTAAAACTACTATCACCCATCCAGCTACTACTACTCATGGCCGTATAACTCCAGACCAACGACAAGCTGCTGGTATCAATGATGGTTTGATTCGTATTTCAGTAGGTTTAGAAGATATCAATGATATACAAGCTGATTTAGCTAGAGGTTTACTTGAATAAAGCTATAACTTTAGCTATGACTGGTGCTTCAGGGGCAGCTTATGGACTACGCTTGTTAGAACAACTAATTTTAGCTCAACAACAGGTATATTTTTTAATCTCAGAACCAGCAAGATTAGTGCTTGATTTAGAAATGGGAATCAAATTACCAGCCCAACTGACAGCAATCCAAGAAATTTTAAGTGAGCGTTATCAAGCTAAATCAGAACAATTACAAGTATTCGGTTCAAAACAATGGATGGCACCAATTGCTAGTGGCAGTTCTGTACCGCAGGCAATGGTGATATGTCCTTGTACCAGCAGTACTTTAGCAATTATTGCCAATGGTTTAAGTCAAAATTTATTGGAACGAGCAGCTGATGTAATATTGAAAGAACGACGTAAACTAATTTTAGTTCACAGAGAAACACCATTGTCAGCGATCCATTTAGAAAACATGTTGCGACTAACTAATATGGGAGCTTTAATATTACCTGCTAATCCAGGATTTTATAACAACCCCCAAACTATTGATGATATTATAGATTTTATTGTAGCCAGAATTTGTGATCATTTAGGGGTGAAACATAATTTATCCAAACCATGGGGATAATATTTGGGCAATGAAACTTTTTGCATTAGAAAAGATGGCTTTGGCCTTAACAACCTACATCAGTTACCTTATCATTTCCCGTTTGTATAACATAACCATTTCTGAATAAAGCCATCGTTATTCACCCCAAATCTGCGAAATCTATAACATTATTCTTCTTGTATGCTAGATAGTAATCAGATATAGACATGTCAACTATTTTCATAATATTTATTTTTCCTATAATTCTCAAATAAAAACTTATTTATTTAATAAATTTTTTAAGTCAGAAAAAGGATTATGGGTGGTAAACTGCTCTTTATCAGATGTAAGCTGACCGTATTCCGCATCTAAAAAGCGAGAATGTTCATTATCATGACAATACAAACATAATAATTCCCAATTACTACCATCAGTTGGATTATTATCATGATTATGATCTTTATGGTGAACGGTAAGTCCTTGTAAATTTTTATGGTTAAATTCACGTTCACAACGAGTACAAACCCAAGGATAAAGTTTAAGTGCCTGTTCCCTATAACCTTGTTCTCGTAAAGTTTTTTCACGATTAGCATTACTAACAATTTGATCTAATCGTTCCTTATTTAAGCGTTTTCTTTTTAACATGTATCTTCCTAATAAATTATTATAAAATATACTTAACGTGTGTTTCAATGTAGGGGAAATCCCTCCCACAAATAATTACATCAACTGCAAGGATTACCCGATTCATAATTTATGGGCAATCCCCTTAACTGGCATTATATCTTTCATATGTGCATAGCATTTCCTAACTAAATTACAATAATACCAAATAATCAATTTTTAAATTTAATTAAGAATCTAACTTTGTGAATTAAAATAATTCTGGGTTAATTTAAATACTACTGGGCTTAACAATATTAATGCAATCAAGTTTGGAATTGCCATTAATGCATTTAGAGTATCTGCAACTAACCAAATAAATTCTAAATTACTTATTGCTCCAATTGGAATCACTATTATCCACAATAATCTAAATAGAACTATGGACTTGAAACCAAAGATATATTGTACACATTTTT
>DRQV01000189.1 GCA_011371325.1 Thioploca sp. | reverse complement strand
AATGGCTTGTTTATAAACCATTCAGTTTTCAAATCATCAGCATCTTCAATTAAATAAGAGTCTACTCCAGCATGCTTACCAACTTCTTGTAAACGATTGGAATTAGAACTATTGTTTGCTCCAACTACCAATAATATCTCAATATCTGTAGCCAATTTTCGGACTGCATTTTGCCGACTTTGAGTGGCATAACAAATATCGTTTAAGGCTGGTCCTTTAATATTTGGAAATCTAGCTGTCAAAGTATTAATCACATCTTTAGTATCATCAGTACTTAAAGTGGTTTGAGTAACATAAGCTACATAATCGGAATTTTTTACATGTAATTGGGCTACTTCTTCAGAAGAGCTTATTACATGAACTGGTTTGGTTGTTATACAACCTCTAGTGCCTTCAACTTCTGGATGACCAGTATGACCTATAATTATTATTTCATAACCATCTTCTGCATAATGTTGAGCTTGGGCATGGACTTTAGTAACTAGAGGGCAGGTAGCGTCAATTATCTGTAACTGTCTTTGTTTGGCATTTTTCACTACAGTAGTTGCTACTCCATGAGCGCTAAATACACATACTGCCCCAGTTGGTACTTCTTCTAACGTTTCTACAAATACAGCTCCCCGAGTTTTTAAATCATCAATTACATAACTGTTATGTACAATTTCATGCAGTACGTAAATTGGATGGGGAAATTGTTTTAAAGTACGTTCAACAATCTCTATAGCACGTACTACTCCAGCACAAAAACCACGAGGTTGGGCTAAGGTTATATTCATATTCTATGCACGAGGATAAGAGCCTAATAACTTAATTAAAGAAGTATGTTTTTTTAAAGATTGTAAAGACTTAGCAACTTTTTCATCATCGATATGTCCTTCAATATCAATGAAAAATACATATTCCCAAATCCCTTGTTGTGATGGGCGTGATTCAATTCTAGTCATGTTCACATCATTTTTAGCAAACGGTTCTAATAAACGGTATAAAATTCCAGATTCGTTAGGATTGGATAGTAATAATGAGGTCTTATCATTACCAGTAGCTGGTACATCTTGCTGACCCAACAAGGCAAATCTGGTAGTATTATTTACATTATCTTCAATTCGTGAAGCGATTATATTTAATTGGTAAATTTCTGCCGCAGTACTACTGGCAATTGCTGATGCCTTAGTATCATTCATTACCATTTTAGCTGCTTCAGCGTTACTATTAACCGGAATCCGTTCTACTGATAATAAGTGGGTATCTAACCAACTGCGACATTGGGCAAAAGACTGTGCATGAGAATAAATTCGTTTAATATTTGCCAATTCACTATTTGCTAATAAGTGATGATGAATAGGTAACTCGATTTCTCCACAAACTTTTAATTTAGTAGTAATAAAACATTCTAAAGTTTGATTAACTCCACCTTCTGTAGAATTTTCTACTGGAACTACTCCATAATCGGCTATTCCAGCTTCTACTTCACGAAATACTTCGTCAATAGTTGCTTGAGGCATACTTTGTACTGCATGACCAAATTTTTTATTTACTGCTGCCTGTGTATAAGTGCCGGCTGGCCCTAAAAAAGCTATTTTCAGTGGTTTTTGTAATGCTAAACAGCCAGACATTATTTCTTGAAATATTAAGGTTAAAGTTTCATTTGCTAATGGCCCTGTATTACGTTGCCTAACATTATCTAAGATTTCAGCTTCTCGTTTTGGTCGATAAAAATTGGGGGTTTTTTCTACCGCATATTTTTCCCGTTTTACTGCTTCGGCTAAACAAGCTCTTTCAGTAATAAGTTTTTGAATTTGTATATCTATTTCATCAATTTTGGTACGAATTTTTGCTAAATTAGAATCTGACATATTTTTTATTGTTATTTAGGTTGGGTTAATAACTCATTTTAAATGTTTTAGTGTCGGGTTATATTTAAACAACCCAACCTACTTAAACTTGTAAGATTTATCTTAAAAAATTAATCGGAGAAACGTTGTAATACCAAACAAGCGTTAGTTCCACCAAATCCAAAACTATTAGACATAATTGTATTAAGTTTAGCATTATCTATACGATTTAATACAATTGGTATTCCTTCAGCTATTGGGTCTAGTTCAGTAATATTAGCAGAAGCAGCAATAAAATTTTCTTGCATCATTAGTAAACAATAAATTGCTTCATTAACACCAGCAGCACCTAAAGCATGACCAGTTAGTGATTTGGTAGCACTGATATAAGGAATTTTATCCTCAAATACCTGTTTAATCGCTTCCAATTCTCGAGCATCTCCAACTGGGGTGCTAGTGCCATGAGTATTAATATAGTCAACTGGAGTTGTAATAGTTGCTAATGCTTGCTGCATACAACGCACTGCTCCTTCACCAGATGGTTGTACCATATCATACCCATCAGAAGTTGCTCCATAACCAGTTATTTCGGCATAAATTTTTGCACCTCTAGCTTTAGCATGTTCTAATTCTTCTAATACTACCATTCCACCACCACCAGAAATCACAAATCCATCTCTAGCAATATCATAAGTACGAGAGGCTATTTGTGGAGTTTCATTATATTTAGAAGATAAAGCTCCCATAGCATCAAATAACATAGTTAGAGTCCAATCTACTTCTTCTCCACCACCAGCAAATACTATATCTTGTTTGCCTAACTGTATTTGTTCCGTCCCATTACCTATACAGTGAGAACTAGTAGAACAGGCAGAACTAATAGAATAGTTAACTCCTTTTATCTTAAATGGAGTGGCTAAACAGGCAGAAGTAGTGCTACCCATAGTGCGAGGAACCATATATGGTCCAATTTTACGTAAACCTTTGCTTCTTAATATATCTGCTGCTTGTACTTGATTAGCTGAAGAAGCTCCACCAGAACCAGTTATTAAACCAGTACGCGGATTAGATACATCATCATCTTCTAAACCAGCGTCAGCAATAGCCTCTTGCATAGCTAAATAAGTAAATGCCGCAGCATCTCCCATAAATCGCTTTGCTTTTCTATCAATTAAACCAGTTAAATCAAGCTTAATTGAGCCACTAACATTAGTACGAAAACCAAGATCGGCATATTGTTGATTAAATTCAATGCCAGAATCTCCTTGATATAAAGATTCTAGTACTTCTTGTTTGTTATTACCAATACTACATACAATTCCAAATCCAGTGATTACAACACGTTTCACAACTTAAATCCTCTTAAAAATTATCTGTGCTGATAAATAAACCTACTCGTAAATCTTTGGCAAAATAAATCTCTCGTCCATCGACTTCCATAACCGCATCCCCAATACCCATTACTAATTTTCTCATAATAACTCTTTTCATATCAATATGATAAGTTACTAATTTATTTTTAGGGGTTACCTGTCCAGTAAATTTTACTTCACCACCACCAAGAGCTCGACCATGACCAGGGCCACCCATCCAACCTAAAAAGAAGCCAATTAATTGCCACATAGCGTCTAAACCTAAACAACCTGGCATAACTGGATCACCAGGAAAATGACAATTAAAAAACCATAAATCTGGATTTATATCTAATTCAGCTACAATTTGGCCTTTATCCATACTACCACCACTTTTAGTAATATTGATGATACGGTCAAACATCAACATAGGTGGCATTGGTAATTGAGCATTGCCAGAACCAAACATTTCACCACGACCACACTGTAACAACTCTTCATAGGTATAACTATTTTGCATGTAAATTCCTATTTAATGCTAATTAAATAACTATTTTTAAACAGTTTAAAATCTTCCTGTATAATATATAGTTGGAAATATTATAATATAATTTATCCCAGATTGGGAATACACAATCAAACAAAACTCAATGTATGATATTTTTAAGTATACTTCTCATAGTATATAATACTTTTAATAGTTGATTATATATAATTTTTTTGATATATTTTTAATATATATATTTTCTCATTGTATATTGTAAACAATGCCATATAACTATTTTAATATTTTCATTCACTATAGAAAGGTACTTTTAGAGGAATATAAATGGCTAATAAAGCTGAAATGATGACTGGTGCCGATATTTTTATAAATTCTCTACTGGCTGAAGGAGTAGAACATATATTTGGATATCCGGGTGGAGTAGTATTGCATATTTATGACTCCATGTTCAAGCAAAATAAATTGCAACATATTCTAGTGCGTCATGAACAAGGAGCGATTCATGCGGCAGATGGTTATGCTCGTTCTACCGGAAAACCAGGAGTTGCTTTGGTAACCTCCGGGCCTGGGATGACTAATGCTGTTACTGGTATCGCAACTGCTTATATGGATTCTATCCCTATGGTTGTGATAACCGGACAGGTTCCTACCAGTTTAATTGGGAATGATGCTTTTCAAGAAGTTGATTCTATTGGTATTTCTCGTCCTTGTACTAAACATAATTTCTTAGTTAAAGATGTTAAAGATTTAGCTATTACAATAAAAAAAGCTTTTTATATTGCTACTACAGGTCGACCAGGACCAGTTGTAATTGATATTCCTAAAGATATAACTGCTGATAGAACAGTATTTGATTATCCAGAAACAATAGAAATACGTTCTTATAAACCAATTTCTGGTGGAGATATAGGTTATATTAAACAAGCTGCTGATTTAATTATAGAAGCCAAACGACCAGTCATTTATAGTGGTGGTGGTATAATTAGTGGCAATGCTAGTCAATATTTAACTGAATTAACTCAATTATTAAATTATCCAATTACTCAAACTTTAATGGGTTTGGGAACTTATCCAGCTACTGATAGACAATTTATCGGTATGCTTGGAATGCATGGTACTTATGAAGCTAATATGGCAATGCACGATTGTGATGTATTGATTGCAATTGGAGCGAGATTTGATGACAGGATAACTGGTGATTTAGAAAAATTTTGTCCATATGCTAAAATTGTTCACATGGATATTGATCCTGCATCAATTTCTAAAAATGTTGAAGTTGATATACCAGTAATAGGCTCAGTAGAACATACTCTACAAGATTTGACTAAAATTATTAGAGAAGGTTGTAAACGACCAGATTCTGATGCTATAGACAATTGGTGGCAACAGATTGAAGAATGGCGAAATACTAATTGTTTATATTATGATCATGATAGCGAATTTATTAAACCACAGGATGTTTTAGAAAAATTATATAGATTAACCAATGGAGATGCTTTTATTACCACAGATGTTGGTCAACATCAGATGTTTGCTGCTCAATTTTATAAATTTGATCAACCACGTCGTTGGATTACTTCTGGTGGTTTAGGAACTATGGGGTTTGGTTTACCAGCAGCCATGGGAGTTCAAATGGCTCATCCAGGTGAAACCGTAGTTTGTATAACAGGAGAAGGTAGTATTCAAATGTGTATTCAAGAGCTATCTACTTGTAAACAATTTGATTTGCCTATAAAAATAATCAACTTAAATAACCGTTATTTGGGTATGGTACGACAATGGCAAGAACTATTTTATGATCGACGTTATTCTCATACTTATATGGAAGCATTACCAGATTTTATGAAATTAGCAGATAGCTATGGACATGTTGGAATTAAAGTTGAAAAACCGATCGATGTAGAAGTTGCTTTAAAAGAAGGTTTAGCTCTAAAAGACAGACTGGTGTTTATGGATTTTATTATTGACCAAGGTGAGATGGTATATCCGATGGTTGCAGCTGGTAAAGGTCATCATGAAATGTTATCAAGAGAAGGAGATTTAGCTTAAAAATGCGTCATACGATTTCGATTTTATTAGAAAATGAAGCTGGGGCCTTATCACAAGTTGCTGGCCTATTCTCAGCCCGAGGTTACAATATAGAGTCGTTGACAGTTGCACCAACTGAAGATGATTCAATGTCTCGTATGACTATAGTTACTAGAGGCTCAGATAATGTTATTGAACAAATTACTAAGCAATTAGATAAATTGATAGATGTTATTAAACTTACTGATCTTACTGCAGGAGTTCATATTGAAAGAGAATTGGTTATAGTTAAAGTTAAAATAGCTGAATCTGAATCCCAAGTAAAGCGATTAGTGGATATTTTCCGTGGTCGCATAATCGATGTAGGAGATGGAACTTATACTATTGAAATGACTGGTACTGGTGATAAAATTAATGCCTTTTTAAAAGAAATTGGTTCTGATTTAATAGTTGAAGTGGTTAGGTCTGGGGTATTAGGTATTGCTAGAGGTGGTGATAGTCTTAGTATGTATTAGTTGGGCAATCGTTCTTAACGTTTTAAATTTGGCATTAGTTTTAATAAATTCTTACCCATGCAAAATTGATGAATAACATATACAAATTGTTAAAATCAAATGTGATGTCGCACAAAATAGAACTTATGCTAGTGGAATGTTGGCAGTGCTATTACTGTAATTACCAGTTATGGTAGTCGCAATTAGTGATAATAGAAATAAGCAATATTGACGGAGTATAACTTAAGGATTATTTGATAAGTTCTAACTTTATCTTGGAAACGGACTTTCAGGTGCTCAATAATGGTATTATTAATTTAAACAAATTGGTTAGCAAAGTTTAATATAGAAAATTTTTATTGCTAACTAGGTTTAAATTACTAATTTTTAAACTTTAAATTATGGTATTTAGTTTGCGGTATTATTTAGGTGTTTTTATCTTATTGTTAATAAGTTGTGCTCCTCAGCCACCTATACCTTCATCTGGTCATATTAATAGTAAAAACGTTACTATTCCCAAAGATGATATACCTCCTTTAGTACAGCAACAACCTTTTGTACCAGTTCCGCAACCAACTCAACCTTTAGAAGAATTTACTGTTGTAGTTGATTCTGTGCCAGTTGATAAATTACTATTCGCCTTAGCTAGGGATGCTAATATGAATGTGGATATTCATCCTAAAATCCAAGGTAATATTACTCTGAATGCAATTAACCAAACTCTACCTCAATTATTAGAACGAATTGCTAAACAGGTTGATCTACGTTATCAAATTATAGACAACCAGATTACTATCTCACCAGATTCACCCTACATGCACTTATATAAAGTTGATTATGTAAATATGTCTAGAGAAGCTAAGAGTGAAGTAACAGTATCTACACAAATCATCAACGATATTAGTCGAGTTAATGGTGGAGGTAATGGAGGTAGTGGAAGTAATAGTTCTGGAGGTAGTTCTGGAGATAATAATTCTATAACTACAATCACTAATGAATCAAATAATCAATTTTGGCTAATTTTAGAAAAAAATATTAATACTATATTGTCAAGTCATGAAACTGGTATCATTGATAAAACAGACAAAGTAGCTGTTAATCCAGAAATGGGAATAATTACTGTCTATGCTACTCATAAACAACATGTAGAAATCCAAAATTTTTTAGACCATGTTTTAGCTAGTAGTCATAGACAAGTATTAATCGAAGCTACGATTGCGGAAGTTCGTTTAAATAATAATTATCAAGCTGGTATTAATTGGCAACGAATTGCTGGTAATTTTACTTATAATCAATCTATTTTAGGCGGAGATTTAGGCAATTCACCTTTCTATTCTTTTGAATATAAAAACTCTAATAGTAGGTTCG
>DRQV01000188.1 GCA_011371325.1 Thioploca sp. | reverse complement strand
GTTGGCATTGATAACAGCAGATTATTTATTGATTCCTTCTGATTTAAAACCCTTTGCTAACGAAGGTTTGGATAATGTAAAAGAATTTATTGAAGATAATAATGAATTTAGAGATATGATGGGACGTAATCCTATTGAAGTATTAGGAGTTTTACCTACTAAAGTATCAACAAATCCTAGATTTATTCAAGGTACTTTAAAAAAGCGTTTAGCATTAGTTACACAACGTTATAAATTTAAGGTAATGGAGAGTATTATTTTTGAGAGAGATGATTTAGCTAAATGTACTGAACAGGTATTAGAAGTTGGTGAAATGGAAATACCTGATCCCCGTTCCATAGCAGATTTTAATTCAAAATCTAAATCAGTTGATGAATTTCAAAAATTAGCTGATGAAATTTTGGAAAAAATGGAGGAAATTTAGATGGTAAAAATTTCTCCTTCTATTGTAATGGTTGAAGATATTAGTTCTTCATTATCACGCACTACTTTTTCAGAAGCTGATTTAGAGAAGGCTGCTCAATTAATATTAAAGATGGAAGGTATAATCACTCCAATTGTTTTACAGAAAGTAGGGATAGACTCTTACACTGTAATTGAAGGTGACTTTGAATATTATGCAGCACTTAGGGCAGAAGAAATTGACCCAATGAAAGGTGAAACAATTAATGCCTATGTAATTAAATCTAAAAAAGAACTTCCTTTCTATCAACAGCAAATTGAAGTATTCAGAAAACAATCTGTTTCAACAAATAATTCTTACACTAGTAATAATATAGAAATATTGAATGCTATCAGAGATATTAGTATTCAACTCAGCGAAATTGATAGTAAACAGGTCAAGCAAAATGGTGAAATTAAAGCTCAACTAAAAGCTTTTTCTATACCAAAAGATTCAACACCGGTTTCAATGCAAAGTTGTACAAAAAAGCAATTGCAAAATAAACTAAAGGAAATTTTCTCACGCACTAAGGGACTTGGAGATAAAACCTTACAAAAAATTCTTGATAATTGGTCTTAAACTATGTTCAAAGAAATTCACTTCAAAAATTGGAATTACTCCACTTACTATGGTCAAGATTGTTGATACATGGTCAAAAATAGGATTTTTCTTTTAAAGAACTGAAGTAATACTGAAACTATTGTATATGGTAAATACTCAAATTGCTAATGTTTATATCTCCTTACACCATAATTATAGTCGGCAGTTACTAGCGGTAGTTACTAGATTTATTAATATTTAATAGAAATTAATTTATGAATATTGGGACTAAATTAACATTAAATGCAATCGGATTATGCAGTATTCTAATTGGCTTATTTTCATATCTATCTTATAGTGAAATGAGTCAATTATATGATATTGCAGAAGAAAAAGAAATGGAAGCTCAACATCGAGTCATTCTAAATAAAATGTTGAATGAAACTAAGAAAGCCGAAGCTTTCGGTGCATTATTGGCAAATATACCAGCAGTTCAAAAAGCTTTTGCTAACCGACAACGAGAAGAATTACGAAAATTATTAATGCCATCTTTTGAAATTATGCAAAAGAAATATTCTATTCAACGATTCCATTTTCATTTAGCAGGTTTGGTTGAAAAAGGAGATACTGCTGGTAAATATTCTAATGCAGTTTCATTTTTACGCTTACATCAACCAGAAAACTATGGAGATGATTTAAGCAATAGAAAAATTATTGTTACTACTAATGCTAGTCAAAGGCCACAAAAAGGCTTTACTAGAGAAACTGATGGTTTATCTATTTTATCTGTAACTCCCATGTTTTATAAGAAGGAACATACCGGGTCAGTTGAATTTAGTATGAAATTTAATACTGATTTTTTAAAAAATGAATATGGGATTGATTTTGCCTTGTATGTTGCTAAACAACCTAAAGAAGGAGAAACAACTAAATTTTTTAATTTTGCTCGAACTTTTAAATCTCCATATAAAGAACACTATAAACTTTATTTACTTGATAATAATGAATTAACTAGTATTATTACTAATAATAATCATTATATAGCTCATAAAATGATTAATAATAAACCAATAGTAGTTTATTCAGATATTTTTACCGATTTTTCTAAGAAAGTGGTTGCTATTTTATCGGTAATTATTGATCGAACTGATTATTTAGAAGCAATTGATAAAACTAAGAAAATAATTTTAAATACTGCTCTAATTGCTTTATTAATAGTTTCTATTATATTTTTTATTATAGGTCAGATAATGGGTAAATTGATTTCTAAAGTATCTAAAGCTATGAAAGAAATAGCCAAAGGAAATTTAGATTTTAAAATGTGTGCTACTAATCGACATGACGAAATTGGTATGATACAAAGAGCAGTGATAGAAATATCTAATTCCATGAAAAATATGATAGATGATATTCAAAACACAGTAATTGCGGTACAAAATGGTGATTTAGCTAAACGAGTTGATATTTCTAAATTATCTGGATTTATGAAGGTATTAGGAGAAACCACTAATCAATCTGTAGAAATAACTTGTGCATTACAAGAATTAACCGCTAAAAATGCTAAACAAGACTGGTTAAAAACAGGTCAAACTAAATTAAATGAACAAATGATTGGAACTCAGGGAGTTGAAGAATTAGCTCGTAATATTATTAACTTCTTATGTACTTATTTAGAAAATATTCAGGTTGGAGCATTTTATTTAGTTTCTGATGCCAACCATTTAAAGTTAATCGCTACTTACGCTTATGTTAAACGTAAACAATTGGCGAATGAATTTGAATTTGGAGAAGGGTTAGTCGGCCAAACAGCCTTAGAAAGACAAAGTATTGTGATAACTCAAGCTCCAGAAGATTATATTCAGATTCAATCTGGAAGTGGAGAATTAGCACCTAAAAATATTTTATTAATACCATTTTTTTATGAAGATGAATTAAGTGGAGTTATAGAGATGGCTTCTTTACAAGAAATATCTGATATTCAATTAGAATTTGTTGAACAAATAATGACACCAATTGGAATAGCAATAAATTCTGCTCAATCACGAACTAAGTTGCAAAGCTTATTACAAAAATCATAGAGGCAGATACAGTAGTTCTGAATAAGTATTTTAATGTACTAATTATGAAATAGTAGATCAAATAATGCACTTTCGAGGTCTATAGGAATTCCCATAGACCTAATTATCAAAAGGACTACTCGTGGAGCCGCTGCAATTAATTTAGCCCAATATAGTCCTGTTTAAGATTCAGTATCACTTAACCCAAACAAGAAATTGCTATCCATCATAACGAATTGGTTTAAAAGGTACAACCAGATTAATACTCTTCTACATTAAAAATATCAGTTATTGGCAAACGTATATTCATCTGCTCATCAATGACATCACCAGTGTTAAACAAACGAGCATTTTCTGGAGAGGTATATACAACTACCGCACCCCCGACTGGGATTACCAACCAACAAGATTTTACCACTGCTCCAAAATAAACGGTAAATTGGTCTAATATTTCCTCTAAAGTTTGGGTATGAGATAGCACTTCTATAGTTATTGCAGGCATTTCAATCATTTCTACTGGTTCTGGTAAAGATAAATTAACATCTCGTTTTGGATATAAACTTATATCTGGAGTGTAATTTTTATTATCTAAATTCAGAGTTAAATCAGTGAAAACTGAAAAATTTTCCAGCTTTAATAATGCTCCGATTAACTTGGCTTTAGCATAGGCATTATTGTAATAAGGTAACATTAAACATCTCCATAATTTTTGGCGTTTATAAACATAGCATCTCCATAACTGAAAAAACGATATTGTTGTTCTACAGCATGCTGATAAGCATCTAAAGTTATTGTATAGTCAGCAAAAGCACATACTAACATTAATAGGGTAGATTCTGGCAAATGAAAATTGGTCAATAAAGCATCAACACTGATAAATTTGTAGCCAGGAGTAATAAATATACAAGTTTCACCAGTATATGGTTGAATAACCCCAGAATCTGAAGCAGCTTCTAATGCTCTTACGCTGGTAGTTCCAACCGCAATAACTCTCCCATCATTAGCACGAGTCTGTTTAACTAAATCACAAACTTGAGAAGAAACTTCTAAATATTCCGAATGCATATTGTGTTTTTTAATATCGTTAACTCGCATTGGAGTAAATGTTCCAGCCCCAACATGTAAAGTTATAAATGCTGTTTTTACTCCCATTGCCTTAATCGTATTTAACATAGTTGTATCAAAATGCAAACCAGCAGTTGGTGCGGCTACAGCTCCAAGTTGCTCGGCATATACAGTTTGATAACGTTCATTATCATATTTGGTATCAGTACGTTTAATATATGGTGGTAAAGGAATATGTCCAATTTTTTCTAAAATATTATATATTGAGTTAGAACTATTAAACTGTAATTCAAAAAAATTATCTACTCGTTTTAAAACTGTTATTTCAATATTATTGTCTAAATATAGTTTAGTATTTGGTTTAGGAGATTTACTAGCTTTTATTTGAGCTATTGCTTTTGTCTCAGATAATATTCGTTCAATTAAAATTTCTATTTTACCGCCAGATTCTTTATGGCCATATAAACGAGCCGGAATAACCTTGGTATTATTAAATACTAAAAGGTCTTTAGAGGATAACAAACTAGGAAAATCTGTAAATTGTAAATCTTGCAATTTATTTACATATAAAAGCCGACTAGCAGTACGAGATTTAGTAGGATACTGAGCAATTAAATATTCAGGTAAATAAAATGAAAAATCAGTACGTTGCATTGTTTATTAAAATAATAGATTCTTAGATAGAAAAAAAAAATGACTAAATCACTTTACAAATATTATGTAAGCTCATTATAATAATTACGAATTATAAATTCAAAACTGTGTAACAAATTTGAAAGTATTGGTTAAATGACCTCATAACACACAGTTTCAATTCTTCAAATTGCCGAGGTGGCGAAATTGGTAGACGCGCTAGACTCAAAATCTAGTGGTGGTAACATCGTGTCGGTTCGAGTCCGACTCTCGGTACTAAATTGTTATAATCATCCCTAGTTATAACGGATTTCTCATTATGTTTATAGAATATACCTTTACCATGGACGACGGCAAAGGTTTAAATTATAGAATAGAGTTTGAGAGATCACGAGAACATGTTTTAGAACAATCTTACTATCCTAAATGGACTAAACTAGACTTTCATCAATGCCCTCATTGTCCTTTAAAGCTTGATGAATGTTCATATTGTCCTATAGCTATTGATGCTCATGAAATATTAATGGGATTTACCGAAATTCTATCTTGTAAAGAAGCCGATATTCGGGTTTTAACTCCAGAAAGAGAATATTTTAAGCATACTGATACTCAAACTGGTTTACGAGCTTTAATTGGTTTTGTAATGGCTACTAGTAATTGTCCAATCATGTTTCCATTCCGAGGCATGGCGTATTATCATTTACCATTTGCTTCACTTGATGAAACTGTATTTCGAGTAGCATCTTCCTATTTATTACATCAATATTATGTACATAAAAAAACTGGTGAGTTTGATATAGAATTTACTGGTTTAAAAGAACATTTTAAAGAGATCCAAACTTTAAATCGTCATTTTTTAGAACGTATTAGAGCTGCTTGTGAAGCTGATTCTAATCTAAACGTATTAGCTACTTTATTTACTATTTCTTCAATGTTATCACTCTCATTAGAAAGACATTTAGGGGATATTGAACATTTGTTTATCTAAAATTATATCTCGCCAAAATTCTAATCAATACCATATTTTAAAAATTATACCTAGTCATTTTAACATAATATCTAAAGAAAATCTCTATATTAAGATATATGAAATGCTATAGTTCCCATGAATTTTGTCCTAATTTGCATTGCGTAAGTCTTAAGATAGTAAATTCAGATATAATCTATTAAATAAATTAGTATTTTTTGATATATTAAAAACTAATGTTAAATATTAACCTCTTCAAGCATTTCAATTATAAATCGTCTGTAACTACTATTTGGAACTTCTATCAATTTCTGTAATAATTTAGCATTACTACGTTCAATATCCAAAGAGTGTAAACTTTTACCTATATCACGAGCAATAGCTCCATCAGTAGTAAATGCAGAATTAATAATTGCATCCAAAGCATCTATATATTTTAATTTCGCAAGGGCTTCAGCAGCACTCTTACGCACATTTATGTCGTTATCTTGTAATAACTCAACAAACTTAGAAATATCTTTATCAGCAATATTAGTAAGCATCAGTGACTGAATAGTTTGAACTCGCACACTAGCCACTTCATCTTGTAAGTAATTAAATAATACTTCATTTTGATTGCCTAAATAACCTAAAGTTCTCACACAAGCTAAACGAATGTTGCTATCTTCAATAGTTAAATTTTCCTTTAAATTCACAACAGAATCAGCTAATTCTTCAATTTCTGGAGATCGTTTAGCAATATGCCCTAAAGCAGTAATAGCAATCAATCGTAATTCTAAATCAGCATCATTTAAAACTGTGATTAATGCTATAACTGCTTCCGATTTATCACTATTTCCCAAAATATTAGCACTTAAATGACGTATATCTGTGGTAATATTTAATTGTTTTTTAGTGAATAATCGTTCTCCCAATTGAATATTTTTTTGAGCTATATTAATGTATTCTTGAACATCTTTTAATTCAGAAGTTTGGAGTAATATAGCACTATCTTCATCAACAATAATTTTTTTATTATTAGTGATAGCTTCCAAAGTAGATTGTGGTGGAGTATCTGGAATATTTTCTAATAAATCTTCTACATTTTCTGGTGTTTGAGCTTCTGATTCAGAATTATCTATTTGATCAATAGTTTTTAAAGTATTAATTATTATTTCTAACGGATTTAGCATTTTAGTTGGATTTTCTAAATCTAAACTAGCCAACTGCATTAGAGCATTCAAAGCAGCTAATCGAACTATTTGTTCTTTATCCTCAATTGCCCAAGTTAGAATATTGATGGCTTCTAAATTACCAAGCATTCCAAGAGCAGTAGCTACTTTACTACGCAACGTTGCATCACGTCTAATATCAGATAAAATTTGTAATAGGGTAATTAAAATACTTTGTTCCTTTGAATTAGCTAACAATAAAGCTGCAGTTGCGACTATATTACTATTTGGTTCATTAAGACAAAGTTTTATTTGAGTTAAAACCTGTTTAGGAATTATGTCAACATTATATAAAGCTTTTAATACTGCAATCCTTACTTTAGGACTGGGGTCAAAAAGTAAATTGGATAATTGCTCAGGAGTTGCTAGTGAAGTCAAAATTTCAATAACTGTTTGTCGCATTTCTGGTTCTGGATCTTGTAAAAAACGCAATATAATATCAAAATACATTTTTGCATCTTGTTTACCAAGCGATTTAATAGCAGCTATCCGAACTTCAACATTTTTATCTGACAATGCTAAAGCAAGAGCTTTTCGAGCAGATTTAGAATGTGATAAACTTAAAGCTATGGCAGCTCTACGTCGGGTTTTAATAGTTCCTGTTGTCAATCGTTTAATTAAAATTTCCTCCCCATTGCCACCTATCTGGGCAAGTGCAGTAAGTAGTTCACTTTCAATATCTTGAGCTTCTTCATCAGCTAAAATATTTACTAATATTGGTACTGCTGCCGTAACTTTTTTAGTTCCCAATGCTTTTACCGCTATAAGCTGCATATCCCACCAAGCATTCCAATCATTACTTTCATCCCAAATAATATCATCCGGATTAGTTTGAGCGATTTTAAGTAAAGGTGCAATTGTTTCTGAACTGTTAATATTAGCTAATGCCTTAACTACAGAAGTTTTAACTTCACCATCTGGATCGTTATTTAATGATTCTAATAGAGACGGAATAGCGGTTGGATCTCCAATATTCCCTAAAGCAATTATAGAATCTATCACAACATCTACATCTTCATCACGTAAACATTGAATAAGAATTGGTACAGCCTGTTTATCTTTTAGTTTGCCTAAAGCTTGGGCTGAATAACATCGATCTACTTCATCGCCAGTAGTTATTAAATTGCATAATGCTTCTATTACTTGTTTGTTCATATTCAACTATAATCTTGGTTAGAATTTACTACCTTTAATCAATAAGATATAGAATCAAATTTATTTGCGTGAGGTAATTCAATACTTACTCGATTAGGTAAACAAGTTATAAAACTTTTATTGTTAGTTAACCAGCCAGCATGAACACAATATTGCTGTTTACACGGTGATTTTATAAAACGAATTTTTCCATTCATTACTTCTATTTTACTTTCACCGATAGAACCTTGGATTATTATTTGCTGAGATCGATGCAAGTCTATAGTTTGTGTTACTTGATTTGCTGATAAAATTACAGCATAATCCAAGGTTTTTCCACCCCAATAATAAGTATATAACCATATTGTAAAAATTACTGCTAAACTAATAATAAAACGATCAGCAATAGTTAAAGAATTGAAAACATATTTTATCGCTTCTTTATCAAACATAATTTATAAATTTGCAGGAATTATTCAGTTAATCAATAATTTTACATAGTTATCAATTGATATTCAATAATTTCAACCTTATATTCAAAACTCCTTATTTATAATTATTGGAAAACTATGTTAATACGATCTTTATTAATTTCATTATTTTTTATCATAACTCCGTTATCAGCTAATAGTATACAATCAGGAATATTTGCTAAAATTTATACTAATAAGGGTGTTATTACAGCTAAATTATTTTACCAACAAGCACCTATGACAGTAATGAACTTCATTGGTTTATCTGAAGGCACAATAGCTTGGGAAGACCCTAAAACTAAGCAGCAAATAACCAAACCATTGTATCGAAATTTAATTTTCCACAATACTAGAGATTTCATGGTACAAACTGGTGATCCTACTGGTACTGGTACTGGAGGCCCTGGTTTTGTATTTGCTGATGAGTTTCACCCTGACTTGAGCCATTCTAAAGCTGGTATACTTTCCATGGCTACCAGAGGACCAAATACTAATGGTAGTCAATTTATTATTACTAGTAAACCAGCACAATGGCTAGATAAATACCATAGTATTTTTGGAGAAGTTGTTGATGGTTTAGAGATATTATCAAAAATTAAACCAAAAGATAAATTAGAAAAGATTATCATTTCTCGAGTTGGTGAAGAAGCAAAAAGATTTGATGCCAAACAAGCACATAAATTAGCCAAACTTAATCAAGATGCTTTTAAAAAAGCTGCTGAAAAAGTGTTACCTAAAGATTTAGGGCAATTAGACAATTCCAAAGTCCCTACTCCTGAACAACCATTTGTATCTCCTGGTGATTTTGAGTTTATTGTCATTGGTCATAATGAAATGCGAGTTTCAGTACCAGGAAAAATATTTTATTATGATCATGAAACTGCTTTAGATTTTGCGAAAAAATTGGTTCGTTATGCTCGTTCTAAAGGAGTAGTTTTTAATGAGTTGATCAAACAGTATTCAGATATGGATCGTGATGTTTTAACTAAAAATGTAAAAGATGATCCAAGCACTCCAGCACCAATGAAAGTAATTTTTCGGTTAAAACCTGGTCAAGTAAGTGAACCATTAGATTCGCCAATGGGAATTTATATTTTTCATCGGTTATAAAATAATTAATGCCATTTACCCAAACTTGTTTGGGAATGGTAAATCAGTCTTTAATTTGAATAAAATTGCGTAACTCTTCAATTTGAAAAATTTGGGGAGAATTATAATTAGTGCCATGATAGTAAATATTAATAGCTTGAATTTTAGGTTCGTTAGCTATAAATTTGGCAAATTGTTGTGATAAAAGTTGAGCTTGATTGTTATTTTGAATAATATTTAATGGTAAATCAACATCTAACGATAATTTATTTTCTAAATAATGCAAAGTGACATTTTCTATTTTATCAATATTATCAATTGGTTGTCTTTGTAAGTTTGGAATGATTTCACTACGTTGAGGTAAATTCAAACTAGTATTGGCATGTTTGGGTTTGACATGAACTAAAACATCAATAACTTCCTCTATTTCGTCCAATAAATTAGTACGCACTATTTCAGATATTCTATGGCCTTCCGATATACTAATACGTGGTGCAACTATAATGTGCATATCAATTAAAATATTAATCCCCATTTTACGAGTGCGTAATTGATACATTGAATGAACTCCATCTACAGATTCAACAATTTTTTTAATTTCAAGTAATTTTTCCTTTTTAATACTGCTATCTATTAGCTTATTAATCGCTGGTAAACATTCCTCAAAACCAATATAAGCAATCATTATAGCAATTATAATAGTAGCAACCGCATCCAACCATAAATAACCAGCCATGCTACCTAATACACTTATAAATACTAAACTAGATGAAAGTGCATCACTGCGATGATGCCAAGCATTAGCTATTAACATTGGAGAATTTACTTTATTAGCAACATAAATTGTGTAATGATAGATAGCTTCTTTTATTATAATTGCAGTAAAAGCAATGATTAAGATAATACTAGTAGGTTCTGAAGATGCTTTGTGACCAATTAGATGTTCGTAAGCTTCTGAAAATAAACCAATAGCCATAACTATCAATAACAATCCAGCAGCTAAAGTTACTAAAGTTTCATAACGACCGTGACCATAAGGATGTCTAGCATCTGGTGCTAGTAAGCTATATTTAGCAGCTAATAAAACCATTGCATCAATGGCCAAATTTGAGAAAGAATGAATTCCATCAGCAATTAAAGCTTGAGAATGACCTATAACTCCAAAAGTTATTTTAACAATGGTTAATAACAAATTTGCAATTACAGATAATATTGTAACGTTGCGTATAGCTATATAACGTTTTTGTTTTGATCGTATAAATGATCTTTGCATATTGAAAAAATTCTCGATTGTTATTATGAGAGTTTATCTTTAGATATGGGTGGTAAGATGCAAATGCTTTAATCTTGGATGATAAATGTTTTAGTACGAGTAGCAAATATTTTATCCAATTGACTTGTAAATTCCCTAAATTTTAACCATCCAATTATGATTAAAGCATATATCACCGGCTATTAGTTCTTTTCAGATACCCCCAGTAATTGAATTAATCCTAGAATAATTAAGGTTTAACAGTTACTTTCTCAATAACTACTTGAGTTTTTGGAACATCAGTTCGAAATGGACCGCCACGCCCAGTTTTTACCTGTCTGATTTTATCTACAACTTCCATACCTTCTGTAACTTTACCAAAAACAGCATATCCCCAACCACGGTTATTTTTAGCAGTAAAATCAAGAAATTGGTTATCTACTACGTTAATAAAAAATTGAGCAGTAGCAGAATGTGGATCAGAAGTGCGAGCCATTGCTATGGTACCACGAGTATTTTTCAGACCATTGTCAGCTTCATTAGGAATTGGATCATGAGACTTTTTCTGTTCATATTGTTTATTAAATCCACCACCTTGAATCATAAAATTACCAATAACTCGGTGGAAAATTGTACCATCATAAAATCCTTCTTCAACATAATGTAAAAAATTATCAACAGTTTTCGGGGCTTTTGCAGAGTTTAGTTCAATCACAATATTACCAAGATTAGTCTGCATTATCACTGATTTAGATGTTGTTACAGCCTTATCTGCCACTTCATGTTTATGGCCTTCATTACAATACCCGGAAAATGATAATAATAAAAATAATGCACTAGCAAAATACTTCATTCAAAATACTCCTTTATAATAATAAGTTGTAACTATCTATTTAAAAAATACTATCCATTTAAAGTATTCAGGTCTTCAACATTAATAGAACCTTTATTACGGAACAATACTATTAAAATTGCTAACCCAATTGCAGATTCAGCAGCTGCAACTGTTAGTACAAAAAATACGAAAACTTGTCCAGCAATGTCAGCATTAAAGTAGGAAAAAGCAACGAAATTTAAATTAACTGATAACAACATTAACTCAATGCACATCAATATTACAATTAAATTTTTACGATTAAGAAAGATTCCGGCTATGCTGATACAAAATAAAATAGC
>DRQV01000187.1 GCA_011371325.1 Thioploca sp. | reverse complement strand
CTCGAATTTTATGTAAATTTTTTTGTCAATAAAGATAATTTACCTTATCGACGTTTCACGGTAGCGGCTCAGAATATGTTACGCAATTATATTTGGCCAGGTAATATTCGTGAATTGAAAAATTTAGTGCAGAGATTATTAATTTTAGGTAATACCAATATAATTGACATCGATGAAATAGAACCAATTTTAGATCAACAATCTACTAGTGTTTTAACTGGTAATTCATCAATTTATGATTTGCCATTAAGGGAAGCTCGTGAACAATTTGAAAAGGCTTACTTGGAACATCAATTACAAGAAACAGGAGGCAATGTTAGTAAAATGGCTACTAAAATTGGTTTAGAAAGAACTCATTTATATCGTAAATTACGAGCCCTTAATATTGATCCTAAGCAGCTTAAAAAATGAAAATTATTATTTTAGGTGCTGGACAAGTAGGTTATTCTCTTGCTAATCATCTAGTTGCTGAAATCAATAATGATATTACAGTAGTTGATAAGGATGCTGAACTATTACGCAATTTACAAGAACATTTAGATTTACGAACCGTGATTGGTCATGCTTCATATCCTTATGTGTTATTTAAGGCTGGAGCTGAAGATGCTGATATCTTAATAGCAGTGACTAATAGTGATGAAACTAATATGGTCGCTTGTCAAATTGCCCATACTGTATTTCATACCCCAACTAAAATAGCTCGGGTGCGTGAAAGTGACTATCTAAATCATGAAGAAATTTTTGGGGGTACTAACGGATTAGCAGTTGACGTTCACATAAGTCCAGAACAATTAGTTACCCATTATATTCAACGTTTAATAGATTATCCAGATGCTTTGCAAGTACTCGATTTTGCAGATGGCAAAGTTCAATTAGTAGCTGTAAAAGCCTTTTATGGTGGGCCATTAGTAGGACATGCGTTACGAGATATTCAAGATTATTTGCCTGATATTGAAACTAGAATTGCAGCTGTGTTTCGGCGAAATCAATCTATAATTCCAGAAGGAGATACGGTAGTCGAAGTTGATGATGAAATATTTTTTGTGGCTGCCACTCAAAATATTCGTACAGTTATGGCAACTTTACGGGAATTAGATCGACCTTGTAAAAGGATTATGATAGTTGGTGGTGGCAATATCGGTACTCGTTTAGCATTAGCTTTAGAAAAAAAATATCATGTTAAGTTGATTGAGCAAAATATTGAACGAACCGAAATTATTTCAGAGATATTACATAAAACTATAGTATTACAAGGAGATGCTGCGGATGAAAATTTATTAAGAGAGGAAAATATTGACGAAACTGATATTTTTTGTGCTATAACTAACGATGATCAGATTAATATATTATCAGCTATGTTGGCCAAGCGAATGGGGGCTCGTAAGGTTATGGCCCTAATTAATCGGCCGGCATATGTAGATTTGGTAGAAAGCAGTACGATTGATATTGCTATTTCCCCACAACAAGCAACGATTGGAACTTTGTTAGCTCATATAAGACAAGGTGATGTGGCAGTAGTTCATTCATTACGACGTGGTGCTGCTGAAGCTATAGAAGCGATTGCTCATGGTGATACTAAATCTTCTAAGGTTGTTGGGAGACGTATTGAGCAGATTAAATTACCTAAAGGAACTACTATTGATGCTATTGTCCGTGGAGAACAAGTTATAATGGCTCATCATGACACAGTTATAGAATCTGATGATCATGTAATTTTATTTCTAGCTGATAAAAAACATATTTTAGTAGTAGAAAGATTGTTTCAAGTTGGAGTTATGTTTTTATGATAATTACTTATGTAAAATTATATAAATTAGCTGTAAATATAACTGCATTTAATTCCTATCCAATCAACCGTAAAATATCTACAAATAAAACCCGTATACAAAACAGTAACGCAATAGCACCAAACAATAAATGGCCTATATCATTATCACCATCCTCATTTCTATGAGTTAGTCCATGATAGGCTACAGCACCAGTTATAATTACAAAAATATAATCAAGCATCTTAAATCCATGTCTAACACTATTGAATTTCTTAGTAAATTACATTCTTTCCGAGACATTAGCAAAGAAGAATTAGAGCAAGTGGCTGCATATTTAAAACCTAAATTATTGCAACCTAGTGAATATCTTTTTCAGACAGGAGAAGCTTATCATAAAATAGTTTATATTGTCCAGCAAGGTAAATTGGAACAATATCGACAATCTGGGCAGATATTATCATTAGAAACCGGTGATTTTATTGGATTAGCCAACTTTATGGATGCCTCACCATATTTATCATCAACTAAAGCCATAACTGAAGTAAAATTACTATGTTTACCAGCTACTGAATTACAAGAGTTTGAAAGCCTATGTCCACCATTATTTGAAGGGTTTAACCGCATAATTGCTAAATATATTCGAGATCGAGGTAATAATCCACGTCCAGTCACTTCTCACGCTTTATGTTTGCCAGCTCGTAGCATTATGAAATCGCCATTAGCAACTTGTGGCCCATCTGTAACTGTATTGGAAGCTTATAAATTAATGCGGCAACGTAAAATTGGTAGTTTGGGAGTGACTAATAAAGCCAATAAATTACTGGGTTTAATTAATTTTGTCAGTATTGCAGATGCCATGTTAATTCATGGAGCTAAAGCTAATACCCCAGTTTTAGAAGTAGCTTGTAAGAAAAGTAAAATTATCAGTCCTGATACACCGATGTGGCAAATTGAAGAAATTCAACATGAGCAAAATTTAAAATATATCATTGTGGCTGAAGATAATGAACCAATTGGAATAATTTCTCAAACTGATATTTTACATAATTTACTTGCTCATCAAGGACTATTATTTAGTGAAATATCAAATACTACTAGTTTTTCTGAATTAGCAATTATTTATCAAAAAATTACCAAAGTAGCAAGTGAAGCTTTGGAAAATAATCATCGAGCCAGTACTGCGGTTAGAAATATTAGTGAATTTCATTTAGCTTTACAACGACGTTGTATCGAGTTAACTTTACAAAAAATGGAAACTGATGGTTTAGGAACGCCACCAACTAAATATTCATTTATTTTAATGGGTTCTGCTAGTCGTAAAGAAATGTTATTAAATCCAGATCAAGATAACGCTATCATTTTAGCCGATAATTTAGCGACTGATAAACTATGGTTTCAAACTTTTTGTGAACAGGTTAACACACATCTTGATGAAATAGGTTATGTTCTCTGCCCAGGCAATATTATGGCTAAGAATAACATGTTTCACAAAACTTTAAGCCAATGGCAACAACAAATTGATCATATAATTAATTTACCTACTAAAAAAGCAGCTCGTTGGGCAAATGTATTTTTTGATTTTCAGCATCTATACGGTGATGATGAACTAGCAGCAACATTGTCTAAACATATTATTCAGGAATTAAAACAGCATCCAAGATTATTAAAAATGATGGTGGAGGATGATGCTGAAGGAGAACCTGCGGTTGGCTGGTTTAATCGTTTAGTTACTCGACGAGATCAGTCCGGTAAGGGTAAAATTGATATTAAGCGAAATGGCTTACGAATTATTACTGATGCCACCCGAATTTATTCTTTAAAACATGGTATTGTTAGCCGTAATACTGTTGATCGTCTCAGAGCATTAGTGCGACAAGGCGTATTTAATGCGGGATATATAAAATCTGTTAGAGCTTCTTTTGAAGAACTACTGGATTTATTGTTAGAGCATCAACTAGATCAAATGCAGAATAATCAAGAGCTTGACAAACTTATCGATCCAGAAACTTTGTCTCCATTACATCATGAATCATTACGTATGGCAATGCGGACTATTAAGCAATTTCAAGAGAAATTACAGGTAGAATTTGATGTGGCTGAATATTAATGGAAGCTTTTAAATATTGGATAACAAATGTTCAAACTCATATTAAATATTGGCATGGAGT
>DRQV01000186.1 GCA_011371325.1 Thioploca sp. | reverse complement strand
ATTAAAATTTTAAGAAAATTATCATGTATTTTAATTTAAAAGCATTAAAATGTGAATTTATTACAGTGAAGAATTTTTTAATTCGCAATTCAATATACATGCCGATTTTACTAATTTATAGTATCTGGTGAAAGGACTGGAATTCAATTATTTCAAAAAGAATTTAGATAAACATAAGAACGATTTAATTAGAGAATTAACTTTGTGATTTAGATTTATTATTGGAATGATTTTATTGAGTGGAAAGATTTAGCTGCTAATTTTAACCATAAACTAAATTATGCAAACTATAATATTGATAATTTTATTAACTATAACAAGCTCAACATTCGCTCAGACCTATGGCCCAACTAAAGCTGGCGATTTACTTTGGAACATTGCTGGTAAAGTTCGTCCAAATGAATCCATAACCCGTTATCAAGCGATGTTAGCTCTGCTTAAAGCTAATCCACAGGCTTTCCAAATTCCTTGTAATCTTAACACCTTGAAAGTTGGCAAAATATTACAAATTCCTTCAAATATGCAGGAATTGACTAAAAAAGAAGCTGTCAATGAATTTTACCGTCAACGCGATGAATGGAAAGACTTTCGTAAAAAACAAATAATATGTAAATCAACACAATCTATCTTAAAAATTCCAATTATAAAACCAACTGTAGAATCAAATAGTAAAATAACTCCTACAGAAACTTTTGAAACAATTGTTCCTAAACAACCTATTAAGCATGATGTAAAACCAGTTGTTATCTCGCAATTATCAATCAATAATGAATCCGACGACGAATTTGAAACAACTATTCCTAAACATAATATAAAACCAGTCTCACAATCATCAATTGAATCAGATGAAATAGAAAGCTTTGCTTTAATCCAATCCACTTGGTATGATGTGAAAACATGGTTTTACAGCCTTGCATATATTTATCAAGTTTTAGTTTTAACTTTGATTAGTATATCTTTATTACTATTATTTGCCTTAGTTTTTCGGAATAAAAAAGTAATCGATAAGGAAAAAACCATTAATACAGAAGAAGCCTTATCAATAGATTCTAAACAAAGTGAATTACCTAAAAAATCTGATAAAATGAGAGATAAATTAGATGCCGTACGTGCTTATCTTGCTGAAGATGAAGATAATAGAATCCAAAAACTTTTACGAGATGTTATGCAAAATGGGACTGATGAACAAAGAGTTGAAGCTCAACAATTATATGAAATAAACAAAAAAATGAGTTATCTTAAGCTTGCCGATACTCAATCAATTAATACCAATTTTAATAATATTGAACAGATCAATAAACTTATACCTGACGAATTGCCTTTAGCAAAAGATCAAGTATTTGATTTAATAGATAAAGTATTTTTGATGCTCGATGAAGAATTGAATGCTCAAGGTAAATTGATCGATTCTTATATTGCTAGGCAACAAAAAGTTGTTAATTCTAATATAACTAATTACGAAAATAGTTATCCAATTGTGGAAGATGAAAATTCATTAAAACGTCCTGATTTAAAGCCAACTCGAAAATTATAATTATTATCTAACCATCTTTTTTAAAGTATACAACATCTCCAAAGCTTGTTTAGGACTCATTTCATCTGGTATTAATTGTTTAATACGATCTATCACTGGATTTTCTGGAGCTGATTGAGGAAATAAGGATAATTCTGTCTGATAAGATGTCATTTGTAACTGTTGATCTTCTAACCGTTTAAGGTGTTTTTTAGCTCTATCAACTACTACTTTAGGAACTCCAGCCAGTAATGCTACTTGTAAACCATAACTTTTATTGGCCGGTCCTTCTTTCACTGAGTGCATAAAAATCAGCTTATCATCTTGCTCTACCGCATCTAAATGGACGTTTATCACATTATGTAAGCTGTCTGGTAGCCGTGTTAACTCAAAATAATGAGTAGCAAATAAAGTGTAAGAATTTGTTTTTTTAGCTAAATATTCTGCACAAGACCATGCCAAAGATAATCCGTCAAAAGTACTAGTTCCACGTCCGACTTCATCCATCAAAACTAAACTATTTTTAGTAGCATTATGTAAAATATTAGCAGTTTCAGTCATTTCCACCATAAAAGTGGAACGTCCTCCGGCTAAATCGTCATTAGCTCCAATTCTAGTAAAAATCGCATCAATTGGTCCTATTATGGTTTGTTGGGCTGGAACAAAACTACCAATGTGAGCTAATAATATAATCAATGCAGTCTGCCGCATATAAACTGATTTTCCAGACATATTACCACCAGTAATCAATAACATCCGTCTATTTAAATCTAAACATAAATCATTTGGCATAAAAGGTTCATCTTGCACTGCTTCAACTACCGGATGCCGTCCTTCAATAATTGTAATTTGCTCTTTTTTAGTAAATTGTGGTGGATAAAAATTTAAAGTATCAGCTCGTTCAGCGAAATTATTCAATACATCTAATTCAGCTAAGGCAGAACTGCAAGTTTGTAATTCTGTTAATGATTCTAACAATTTATCCAGTAATAACTCATATAAATATTTCTCTCGATTTAAAGCTCTACCTCTAGCACTTAAAACCTTATCTTCAAATCTTTTCAGTTCATCAGTAATATAACGTTCAACCGATTTTAAAGTTTGTCGACGCATGTAATGAGCAGGAACTTTAGCAACTTGAGTACGGCTGATTTCAATATAATAACCATGTATTTTGTTAAAGCCAATTTTTAAATTAGCAATTCCAGTTTGTTCTCGTTCCCGATTTTCTAAATCTAATAAATATTGGCCAGCATTTTCGCTTAAACTGCGCAATTCATCTAATTCTGAATCATAATTGTCAGCAATAACTCCACCATCTCGTAATAACATTGGAGGTTTTTCAACAATTGCCGCTTGCAACAGACGTTGATAAGTTGGAAATGTCCCAATTTTATTAGCTAATGCTTGTAAATACGGACTTTGTAATTGTTGTAATTGTTGTTGTAAACTTGGTAATTCTACCAGTGCGGTTTTTAATTGGGCTAAATCTCTTGGTCTAGCTGATTTTAAGGCTACTCTAGCTAAAATACGTTCAATATCCCCAATCGTGCGAAGTTGATGGTAAATTGTATCAATACATTGTTGAGTTAACAAAGTTTCAATGCTATGATGTCGAGCCTGTAATATAGCTATATCACGTAATGGCCGATGTAGCCAGCGTCGCAACATTCTACCACCCATTGGAGTGGAGCATTCATCCATGATATTAACCAAAGTATATTCACGCTTACCCAACAAACGACTATCAAGTTCTAAATTGCGACGACTAGCAATGTCAAGAAAAATACTATCTTCACGTCGTTCCCAGTATAAGCCTTGAATATGAGGTAAATCACTGCGTTGCGTTTCCCTAGCATATTGTAATAAACAACCAGCAGCTCGTAATGCAGTGGTTAAATGCTCACAACCAAAACCAGCCAAATCCCTAGTACCAAACTGTTGGACTAATAAACGTTGAGCAGTATCTAATTCAAAATACCAAGCTGGCTGTTTGCGGATCGGAAGTTTAGGTAATTTGAGTTGACTAGTTTCACTGACTAATAATTCAGCTGGTCGTAATCTTTCTAGTTCACTGTGTAATAAAGTTTGGTTTGGAACTTCTAACAATGCGAATCTACCACTGGCTAAATCAAGGGTAGCCATGCCAACTATATTATCAACTATATGTACTGCTGCTAATAAGCTTTCTTGTCGTTCATCTAATAGAGCTTCATCAGTCAAAGTACCTGGAGTAATAATTCTGGTTACTTTGCGTTCCATCAAACCTTTGCTAGTTGCTGGATCGCTTACCTGTTCACAAATAACCGCTGATTCTCCTTGACGTACTAATTTAGCCAGATAATTTTCTATCGCATGAAATGGTACTCCAGCCATTGGAATATCATTACCATTTTTTTTACTGCGTGAGGTTAGCGTAATATCTAACAAACGAGCTGCTTGTTCTGCATCTTTAAAAAATAGTTCATAAAAATCACCCATTCTAAAAAACACTAACATATCAGGATATTCCTGCTTAATACTTAAATATTGTTGCATTGCAGGAGTGTGTTCAGTTGTCATACTTTAAAATTGCTTCCAAGTTTTCAAAATTATTTCTAATATTCGATTAAGAAATGTTATATTAAAATACTTTCGTGGTAAATAATATGATTGCAGAATAGTTTAACATAAAAATTTAAGCTAATATGGTTGATTATCAACTTGATAAAGCTTTAATAGAATTATTTTTAGTTTGGTGAATATCGAATAAAAACTGGAAAAATAAGCAATCTGACCTTATGTAATATATACAATATTTTAAAGAATTTTTTATGAAATCTAATTATAAAATATCTAAAGAACAAGGTAGTTGCTTGATACGAATGTTTTCTTCTTTTATGTGGACAGCAGTTATCATAGTTTTACTATTTGTTATCTCAATATTTGGTAGACAATGGTACGATAGTTTAGTAGCGTTACTAGATTATAATAAAATTGTACATTCTGATAATTCAATAGTAAAAACTGGAGTTCATTCTCAAGTCACTCCTCAAATTGCATTAGTTTATAAAAATAAAAATGGTAAACAAGTACGAGTAATCGCAGATGCTCAAGAATATTCTATATTTGTTAATCAACAAGTGGCTAATTTAGAAATTGCCAAGAGTCGATTGCATAAACAAACCGAACAGTTATTAAATACTAGATTGGCTACTGTATTTAATGCCATGAGTGAACGTATTGATAGATTTGCTGACTGGTATTTTGCCTATACTACAACTTATAAAATATTATGGGAAGCAACTACTTCAGCTACCAAACATACTTTCAGCACCGAAGCATCAACTATATCTGAAGGAGTTTCAATAGATGTAGAAAAATATTTACATAAACATTATGAAAATATAGTTTTGCGACCAGAAATTACCGATCCACAGTTGCAGTATGTTTATCGAGATATTATTAAAGAGATTCATAGTAACTATGTAAGGGAACTGTCTAATATGCAAACTGATTTTCAGGCATTTGTAGCAAAATACACCACCCATCTTGAAACCCCATCCACTATTGAATCTGAATTAATATTGGATTGGAATAGTCAGTTTAATAAAATTAATATGGCAGAATATGAAAAAGGGCCTAAAAGTGCAATATTAGGAGCTGCATTAGCTGCTAGTGGAGCGGTGACTGGTAAAATAGCTGCTGGAACTACTGGTAAAGTTATTGCCAGTCAAGCTACTGTTGCTAGTAAAGTTGTTACTACCGGGGTATTTACGAAATTAGCTGCTCCATTTGTATCTAAAGCAGTATTAGCTGGAACTGGAGGAGCTATAGGTAGTTTAGGAGGGATTTTAGGAACTATTATAGGTGCTGTTGGTGGTATCAGTCTCGATTATGCTATCAATGAGGGTATGGAACTCACCCAAAGAGATACTTTTATAACCGATGTCCAAACTGCAATTGATACTACTAAAGCTGAATGGGAAAAGGAAATGTTAAATTCATTACAAAATGCTATTGATATTTGGATGGAAGATACTATTCAGTTATTACCACGTTATGAAATATAATTAGTAAATTTAAAAAATATTTGACTATATAGTAAATCCATGTAGATGTCAATATATTACCTGATATTTTAAAAACTTGGGACGTATTAATTGCTTCAAAACCAATTCCACACAACTGCCCTTTAGGAGGAGTTAGTAATTGGATAAGTATTAATGTATTGATGTTGAACGAGAAACGTATTATTGTTGAAAAAATAAAGAACCATTAATAAAAGCATTAAAAACTTGGGGATTTGAGCCTATACCATGTTTATTCTCAGCTTATTATCCATTTTTAGGTGTTTTACATTAGATATTCGTAGACAAGCAGAATTGAAATCATATTTTTAAGTTTTATAAAATATTCAAAAGATTAAATAGTAGGTAAAATAGAACCCAGAATAATTATTAGAATGCAGGTTTAAATATTCATAGTTATCGGAATGTACTTTGTGAATGATTAATGATTTTCATTAACTTAATTCAGAGTTTAACCATTCACAATAATTATAAAATATTAGTTATTATGCTTGTATAACATCTTGCCCATCCTTTAATGCTTCAGCCCAACCACCAATTAAACCCGCACATTTACGCAAATATTTACCATAGTTTTCACTCCATTCTTCTAAACCTTGCATAAGGCTATCATTAGCTGGGTCTCCCACCATTAACCTTACTTTGGTTAAAACTTGTTGCAATAAGACAATATCTAAAGCATCCCACACATTATTCATGTTTAAAAGGTGCATATTTTCTAAACAGCGTTTTAATGAATCAGCCGCTCGTAAAGAAAACATAGCATTTTTATATTTAAGTATGGTATCAAGTTCTTCAATAGACATAATTTGCTGTTCATTTAATTCATCAAGTCTAGCTCGTTCTAAAGTTATTCTAGGTTCTAAAGTTAATTCAATAATAGAAGCCCGATCTAAAACTCTAGGAGATAAGGAAAGAGTTGTATGATCGTTATTAATAGTTGCAATAAAACGTAAAGCTGGGGAAATCGATATTTTGCTAGTATTTGTTGTTATGCCTCGAATATTTTTCCCACCTAATTCAATAGTTCGCATTTTATCTTGATCATCTGGATATTGTGAACGTACTAAAATATCGGCAAACCAATATTCTGGTTGGCTTAGATTAAATTCTTCAAAAATAACCAAATAAGGTCGTTTATCATTTTTTCGCCATGCAACTTCAGCTTTATATAAAAATTTAGTAAAATCAGTTGCTTCAAACTCATTACTAATAGGATTTACATAACCTAATAAATCTTCTCTACCTCTCCAAGTAGAACCTACTGATACAATTAATTTACGTTCTTGATCATCTATTAAATCTATTGCTAAAGTGCTTTTACCAACACCTGGATTACCAGTAATAATCAAAATGTTTTTAGTCAATGATACTGCTAATACGGCATCTAAAATTTCTTTGCTATAATTGGCTTTAAGTTTTTCTTTAACAGAATCTTTTTCAATTAATGGATAAGTTGTAGTAATTTTATCTGCTGATTTAGTTGTAGTTGGAATACTATTAGTGGTAGTTTTTTTGACATCTAAACTTTTTAAACCATCAAATGGACTTTTTACTACTGGTGAGGCATGAGTTTTACTAGTATAAGGACGTATTACATTTTGTTGTAATTTTTGAGTGCTTTCTCTTGCAATTTCAAACCATTCATGTAAATTAGTATGAAAATATTCAAATCGTTCAATATCTTTTTGACTATTCCAATTTGGATTAGGATTTTTAGATTGCTCAGAAGCTTTTTCAAACATGTTTTCCACAGCTACCCGATTAACCTCTTTAAGATACACTCCGCCAATAATACTTTTGTAATATACAGTTAAAATATATGGTAATTGAAAACGTGTCCAACCATCCGGGTAAGGTTCTATTTTCCATAATGTTTTAAATTCATTAATTTTTTGTGGAGAAACGTTTAATACTCTATAAGCTCCAAATACATAGTCTTTAGGTCTAGCATTTATATCGCTAATTCCTCTGGGTTCTTGAAATCTTTTACCCCAAAATAATAAAATTTGGTCATTTAAAACTTCTGGATATGGTTCAAGTAACCAACCAATACCCAAATCATCAATCAAACAATAAGGATTAGCTTCTTCAAAAATATGAATATGATAGCAACGTGGATCACCTTGTTGACAATAATCAGTTCTAAATTGTTGTTTGGCAGAACAATTCCAAGTTTCGGCATTTTTACATATACTGCCTTCCCAACCACGACGGTGTGAATTAATTGTACAGCCTAATGCGTTACCAACTGTGATAAAACTCATAATTCTCCTTATTAAATTTATAATTAACAATATAAATATATTCAAAATACATAAACCCTCAAGAATACCAACTTATACCTATAAATACAAATATAACTTACAATGATTTAATCATTAATAAATTCATAAATCAATTTTACTGCCATATGAAATTAAACATATCTAAAACTAATTTTCATAGTTTTTTTTAATTGAGAGTAGTATAATACCATTTGCTATATTAATTAAAACACAATCAAAAGACTACTTATGGACTTATCACCTTATTTAAAATTAATGCTTGATAAGAAGGGATCAGACCTACTTATTACCGTTGGTTCCCCAATAACAATTAAACTTAATGATAAAGATAAACCGGTTGGTAAAACAGCTATAACTGCTGATATAGCTAAAGCTACGGCATTTGCTATTATGTCTAACGAACAAAAAAAACAATTTGTAAAAGATAAACAAATAGAGTTTGATTATAGTCATAATAGTGGGCAATTTAAAGTTAGCGTATCTTTTAAGGATAAAGTGGTTGGAATAGTTATCAATCCTATTATTACTGAATCTGGAGAAGATAAAAAACCTAAAGGAGAAGTTAAGCCAACAACAGATGATAATGAAATACCGATTATAGATAGTACCGACTTATTAGACTACTTAAAAATAACCTATCAGCATGATGGTTCAGATTTATTTCTTACTGTAGGTTCGCAAATTAAAGCTAAAATTTATGGGATGGCTCGTCCATTAAGTACATTTATTGCAACTCCAGAAATAACTAAACAATGTGCTTATTCGATTTTAACTGATGAACAAATTGCCCAATTTGAACAAAACCATGATTTAGATTTCGCAATTTCTTTACCTGATGGAAGTGCTAGATTTCGAGGTAATGCTTTTTTTCAACGCAAAACTATTGGTTTAGTAATGCGGTATATTCCATCTGAAATTCCTTCTGCGGAAGCTATGGGTACGCCAGAAATTTTGCTTGAATTAATGATGGCAAAACGTGGTTTGATGTTAATGGTTGGCGGTACTGGTTCTGGTAAATCTACCACTTTAGCCGCTATGATTGATTATCGCAATTCTAATTCTCCCGGTCATATTTTAACAATTGAGGACCCGGTCGAATTTTCCCATCCCAATAAGATGTCAATTATTAATCAACGAGAAGTTGGAGTTGATACTAATTCTTATGCGACTGCAATTAAAGCCTCTTTGCGTGAAGCTCCAGATGTGATTTTAATTGGAGAAATTCGGGAAATGCATACTATGGAAGCTGCTTTGGAACTTGCTAATACTGGGCATTTATGCGTATCTACTATGCATGCTAATAATGCAAACCAGGCGTTAGATAGAATTGTAAATATGTTTCCGACTGATAAACAAAAATCTCT
>DRQV01000185.1 GCA_011371325.1 Thioploca sp. | reverse complement strand
TAGAACCTTGCATAATTGATGAGAATTCGTTATATATCAATGTTGGTGAACGAGCTAATGTAACTGGTTCAGCTAAATTTAAACGGTTAATTAAAGAAAAGAAATATGAAGAAGCTTTAGAAATAGCTCGTAAACAAGTGGAAAATGGGGCTCAAATCATCGATATTAATATGGATGAGGGTTTATTAGACGCTAATGTAGAGATGGTTAAATTTTTAAACTTAATCGCTACCGAACCAGACATTGCTAAAGTTCCAATCATGATTGACTCCTCTAAATGGGAAGTGTTGGAAGCTGGGTTAAAATGCGTACAAGGCAAGTCAATTGTAAACTCTATTAGCATGAAAGAAGGTGAACAGCTATTTATAGAAAAAGCTAGTTTAATCAAACGTTATGGAGCGGCTATCATTTTAATGGCCTTTGACGAACAAGGACAAGCTGATACCAAAGATAGAAAAGTTGAAATTTGTACCCGTTCTTATCAAATTTTAACTGAAAAAATTAACTTTCCACCAGAAGATATTATTTTTGACCCAAATATTTTTGCAGTCGCTACTGGAATTGAGGAACACAATAACTATGCGGTTGATTTCATTGAAGCTGTTGCTGAAATTAAACGAACTTTGCCTTATGCATTAATCTCTGGTGGAGTATCTAATGTATCGTTCTCTTTCCGGGGTAATAATCCAGTTCGGGAAGCAATTCACTCAGTATTTTTGTACCATGCGATCAAAGCTGGCATGGATATGGGCATTGTTAATGCTGGCCAATTGGCAATTTACGCTGACCTGCCAGAAGAATTGCGAGAACGAGTTGAAGATGTAATTTTAAATCGACGAGCTGATGGAACTGATCGGTTGTTGGAAATTGCAGATAAATATAAAGCCGATGGTAGTAAAAAAGTTGAGGAACAGACCGCAGCATGGCGAGAAGAGCCAGTGGAAAAACGGTTGGCTCATGCTCTAATTAAAGGAATTACAGATTATATTGATGTGGATACTGAAGAGGCTAGATTAAAAGCTGAACAACCTCTCCATGTAATTGAAGGGCCATTGATGGATGGTATGAATATAGTTGGTGATCTGTTTGGAGCTGGGGAAATGTTTTTACCACAAGTAGTTAAATCAGCTCGGGTTATGAAGAGAGCAGTCGCCCATCTTATGCCATATATCGAAGCAGAAAAAGATGAAACTAGTAGTAGTGCTGGTAAAATTTTGATGGCAACGGTAAAGGGTGATGTGCATGATATTGGTAAGAATATTGTGGCTGTAGTGTTGCAATGTAATAACTTTGAAGTGATTGATATAGGGGTTATGGTTCCAGCAGAAACTATTCTAGCTAAAGCCAAAGAACATAATTGTGATGTGATCGGTTTATCCGGACTGATTACTCCATCATTGGATGAAATGGTGCATATTGCTAAAGAAATGGAACGGCAAGGTTTTGATATTCCGTTATTAATTGGTGGTGCAACTACTTCTAAAGTTCACACTGCGATCAAAATTGCTCCAAATTATAGCCATCCGGCAGTTTATGTACTTGATGCGTCACGGGCAGTTGGAGTAGTACGCAAATTATTATCTGCCGAGTTAAAAACTGCTTATGCCAATCAAATAAATGCAGAATATGCTGAAATAATAGAGCGAAGAGCTAATAAAAAGGTTCGCCAACAGATTACTATCCAACAAGCTAGAGCCAATAAATTCAAGATTAATTGGGAAACTTATACTCCACCGCAACCAAACTTTTTAGGTACAAAAATATTTAATGATTATCCAATAGCGGAATTAGTGGATTATATTGATTGGAATATATTTTTTAAAACTTGGGGTTTAGCCGGTAAATATCCTCAAATTCTGAAAGATAGCAAGGTTGGTATTGAAGCTCAAAAATTATATAATGATGTTAAAACCTTGTTACAACAAGTTATTAATGACCATTGGTTACAGGCTAAGGCAGTGATTGCTTTCTTTCCGGCTAATATGGTTAATGATGATGATATCGTAATTTATACTGATGATACTCGTACTCAAGTTCAAACTACTTTGCACCATATCCGCCAGCAAATGCTAAAGAAAGATCGAGCTAATCTATGTCTAGCTGATTTTATAGCACCAATAGGAATAAAAGATTATCTGGGAGCTTTTGCGGTTACAACTGGAATTGGTATCGAACAGCAGGTAGCTAAATTTAAGCAGCAACAGGATGATTATAACGTAATTTTATTGCAAGCATTGGCGGACAGATTGGCTGAAGCATTTACTGAAAGATTGCATGAAAGGGTACGGAAAGAATTTTGGGCTTATTCTACAGATGAAAATTTTAGTAATGATGAATTGATTAAGGAAAGCTATCGTGGCATTCGACCAGCACCGGGTTATCCGGCTTGTCCCGACCATACTGAGAAAGCTACTTTATGGGAGTTATTGCAACCAACTGAAAATGCTGATATTAGTATTACTGAAAGCTTCGCTATGTTGCCGGCTGCTTCGGTATCTGGTTGGTATTTCTCCCATTCTGATAGCCAGTATTTTGGCACTGGTAAGATTGAACCAGATCAAGTTGCCGATTATGCTAAACGGAAAGCCATGCCAATAAAGGAAGTGGAAAGATGGTTGGCTCCGATTTTGGCATAAATTTTATCTCTGTATAGGATATTTACAGAATTTTCATAGTAGCCGTAGAGACAAGGCATGCCTTGTACCGAGTTTCAATTGCATAAGAGGAGACAAGTAGTTTACATTCTATGTCTACCTCTTCAACGCTTGTTCATATTCTTCCCGAAAATGATCTAAAGAGCTTTCCAATACTTTAACTGCTCCATTGATTAAAGCACAACGACCACTGCCAGGTAAAATATCACATAAATTTTCTAAAGCTAGTAAATCGGTTTTTCTAGCTTGGCCAGTATCAATTTTATTTAATAACATTGCAATATAATATGTGCCACTTTTGCAAGGCGGACATTGACCACAAGAAGAATGAGCAAAGAAGCTTACATATTCTGCCACCCGTTTCACAATTCCAGTTCCCTCCGAAACCACAATCATAGCCCCAGTCCCTAAACTAGAACGTCGTTCCGCAACAGAATCAAAATCCAGTGAGACATCTAAATCTTCAGTGGTCAATAAAGTATTGGAAGGACCACCAGTGAAGACTGCTTTGAATTTTTTGTTCAATAACATGCCACCACCATAAATATTAATTAATTCTGACAGAGAAATACCCATTGGTAATTCATAAGTCCCTGGCGATAATATATCTCCACTGAGAGAATAAATTTTAGTCCCATAAGCATTACCAATTCCCAAATCATGATACCACTTAGCACCATTGCGTAAAATATGAGAAACATTGCAAATAGTCTCCACATTATTAATCAAAGTTGGACAACCATGTACCCCTTTTTCAGCTGGAAAAGGAGGTTTACGACGAGGAAATGGAAATTTTTTCTCTACTGTTTCTATTGCTGCGGTTTCTTCTCCACCAATATAATGTCCAGAAGTTGGTAAAACTAGGAATTCTAATGGCTGTTGAATTTTATCTGATACATTGAAATATAATTCACATTCTTCCCATTGTTTTACAGCTTTTTCCATATTCTCAATAGCTTGAGTTAAATCTGGATTTATATAAAACACAATTCGATTAATATTGGTGGCAACTGCAATTATCATTGCTCCTTCAATTAACTGATGTGGAGTTGCCTCTAATAATAAACGGTCTTTAAAAGTTCCAGGTTCATCTTCATTGCCATTACAAATCAAATATTTTTCTTTGCTATTAGTTTGTTCAGCAATCGCTTCCCATTTAAAATAAGTTGGAAAACCACTACCACCTAAACCACGTAAACCAGCTTCTTTTATCAATGGAATGATTGCTTCTGGTGCTTCTAATGCTACTTGTAATCCTTTGCCACCAATATTTCCCAACCATGTTTCCAAATTTATCGCTTTGCTGTTTTGATGTAATAAAACTTGATTTAACCGTTTCATTATATGTTTTCCTGATGTTAGGTGTTAAAAGAATAGTAAGATTCAGTTAGATATATTTACTCTGACCCTAATAATTACTGGATTATCAGTATTTATAACGGAATCGGATAACATACCAATCCGTCAAGAATAGTTGATTTTCTTGCTTGTGCATGAGCATTAGGTTCGATATTAGCGAGTACAATATCTCATAATCAGATTTGAAATAACTGTAAATAACTCGTAATATTTGAAGTGTCATACACCAAAACATATTTAATGAGATAATTATTGAAAGGTGTCTCACTTATGCACTCTACAAATTACATGTGTTTTGTATACGGCTTACGAGTTTTTTACCAGTAATTTAGCTTGATGTATTAGATTTAATAGATTTATGAAAAATTCCAACGTTCCATCATCTCTAATTGATTTCCTAGTTTGATACATTATAACACTTTTTTGGAAGCACTATGTGTAACATCAGTTATTTAAAGAAAATCAGATTATTTATCCATCAAATACTCTGATTTTAAGTGACTGTATCAAGGAATATCTAATTTACACCACCACACAAACTCCAATTAAAAAATTTAGGTATAAACCTTTAATTAAACAGCAGAAGATGTATAATAGAAAATTATCCTGCAAACGTATTTTGGTTAAGAATATCATTCATTCTGATATTCATAAAATTTGAAAATACCTTATTTAAAGTGTAAAATTTATTTTACAAATTAGACTACCTTAGTTTCCTCCAATAACTTA
>DRQV01000184.1 GCA_011371325.1 Thioploca sp. | reverse complement strand
GAGGAGCTGTGATTGAAGGAGGTAATATTGCTGGTGAGATAGATAATCAAGGTGATTTGGCTAATGTAACTATTAATGAAAATGCAATTGTAACTGGTGGCAATATAACCGGCATAATTAAAAATGATGGTAGTTTAAAAAATGTTACAGTTGATGCAAGTGTTGCTGGTGGAGACTACAGTGGAGATATAATTAATAATGGTTTAATATCTAACGCTACAGTAAATGAAGGTTCTACTCTTATTGGTGGTACTATAACTGGTGTTTCCATAAATAACGGTACTATGGGTGATATTACTATCAGTCCATATGCTGAAGTTCAAGGTGGGGAATTCACTGGAGATATAGTTAATAATGGTACTATGACAGATATTATTCTGTTAGAAGGAGCAACTATAACAGGTGGTATTTTAGATGGTAATATAAATAGTGCTGGAACAATTCAAGATGTTGAATTAGCAGAAAATATGCAAATTTTAGGTGGAACTTTGGCTGGAGAAATAACTGGTGATCCAGAAGCTCCTGCTCAAATTGGAGCAGCTACAATTGCCTCTGGTGCTAAATTATCTTATGTCCAACTTAGCCCAACCACAAAAATATCTGAAAACGTTAAATTTGGCCCTGGAGTAGTGATACCAGATGATTATGATAATCCAACTCCTGAAGATTTTGGACTTGCCAGTGATGAAATTCAAGAATTACAAGCTGATGATATTGCCAATTTAGAACCAGAAGTATTTGCTACTCTTGATGAACAACAAACAGCTAATATTCCAGTCGAAGCATTTGTAGCTATTGAAGCAGAACAATTGGGTCAGTTTGGAGAAGAATCGATAGCAGCAATCTCTCCAGAACAATTTGAGGAAATGCCAGTAGGAGCTTTAGCTGGTTTAAATTCGGAAACTATAGATGATTTATCTATTGATGTTTTAGATAAATTTACTCCAGAGCATTTAGATAACATTAATAAAGAAGAATTCCAGAAAATGTTAAGTGAGGATATTTCTAAACTATTTGTTAATGTTAACATGAATAACATCGATCCAAAAGAAATGGCTCAATTGATTCCAGATGGTTGGAACCTTGATTTACAAACTGGTGAATTTACAGCCCCAATTGGAGCTAAAATAACTCCCAAAAATCTATCTAATCAAAAAAATATGCCAGCTATACCAGATATGAATAGTGGGATTGGAATAGGAGGCTCTGGCACTCCATTATTAAAATCTACCATCAAATCATTGGCAGAAGAAGATTTAACTGATTTTGTGTTATCCCAAGATGAAAGTGGCATTTTAAATGTAACTGGTATCGGTGATTCAGAAGGTAAACAATATACTTTTATCCCTGATGCCGATAATGTTATTCAAGTTGATACTGAAGAGATTCCAATAGGTTTAACAGTTGGAACTGGTGGATTTTATAATATAACTACTCCTGAAGGCCAACAATTTAAAGTAATTCCCATTCCCAAAGACCCAGAATTATTATCAGAAGTTACTGGTAGTGAAATAAAAATTGGAAAACGAGGTGACGTTATGCTGAAACCTTCTAATCGAACCCGGAGTAGTGAAGCATATGAAATAATGATGTTTGATCCGTTGGTAGAACCAGCTATAGATGATTTATGTGTAGAAATATTTCCTGGTGAATTTGAATGTGATGATAGTAATATACGCAAACGTTCCAATCAAGCTAAAACTAGAAAGATTCAATACCCAAACGGAACTGTTCAAACAGTTAGACCAACTTTGTTATCACCAGATATATTTATTGCAGAAGCTCTTAAATTTGAAGGTGTACAACAAATAGTTTATAAGGCTGATGGAACTTTTGCTGTTTTATATAAAGGCAAACCATATTTTATACTGCCAAATTTCACAGTAAAAAATAAGCCAATTTCTAAAAAATTAGAACCAAGTATTATCCCCAATGAAAAAGGCAGCATTACATATAGCATTACTATTAAAAATGAAACTAACACTCGCAGTAATGAATCATATGAGTTTTTAAGTTTCGATCTTTTTTTGGAATCAGCTCCAGATGATCTTTGTATCGAGATTGCCCCTGGCGAATTTGAATGTGATTTTTAATTTAAGTTGGGTTAAATCAATTTACCACATTAAATCATCAGGAACTTGATAATCAGCATATGGATCATCCTCTTCAGGTTTCACTTCTGTATTGTTATAACAAACTATTATTTCAGGAACTCGTTCTAATAACTTTTCAGCGATTGGAGCGGGAATTAAGTAGTAATTATCATTTGAATGTACAATAGCCAAATCTCCATTAATAAGCTGTTGCTTTTGAATATTAGTAACAAAAATTTGTTTGACTAATTTATTAGAATCAATAAAATTATAAGCTATGTCTGCATCAGGGTCATTAACCTTATGACGTTGAATAATATCAAATGTTTGAGCTTGCAATTCTTTCTGTAAACGTTGTTCTTCTTTAATAATATTTAATTTTTTAGTCTTAGCTATTTCTGCTTTTCGAGCAGCTTGATAAGCTATTGATTTTTCATCTATTGCTCCACGATCTTTTTTACTTTTTTTCTGTTGCTTACGAAGCCTTAATTTAGTTTGTTGTTCTAATTTTTTAACCTGTTTCTTAGAAATCAATCCAGATTTTAACATCTGATCACGCAAAGAATTATTCATAATATAAATTTTGAGAATTAGTTAATGAATTAGGGTATCACAAGGGATTACCCCTATTTTCTAAAGGATAATTAATTTACTTTAACTAATTTTTCCATAACTTGTAAAGGATTATCTGTAACTAAACTACCTTTATGAAAGAAGCTTATTAATTGTAAAGGACCATTATTTAAAGCTTTAGAAGCAACATTATCTGGACTTATAGTAAAACGGCCTAACGCTTTTTCCGTGGGCCATTTGATTCCAGTATAAACTATATAAATCAACTCTGAACAGACTATTTTATCAGTTGTTTCAACATTAAAATTAAAATCATATTCTTTACCAACCTGTCGTAATGCTAACACTATTCTGTCTGCTAATTCTATACTACTCAATTTAGAATTACGTAAAATAGCTAAATCATCAACGTTCAAAAAGGAGGTTAATGGATTCATTTCTACACCTGGTCTGAGAGCTTCTATAACCAAGTTACCTTGCTTAATTTCATGGTGATATTGTTTTACAATCTCGTGTTCCCAAACTCCTAACTTGCGTAATTCTGCTTCTGTCCCAACCCAAATAGCAGCATGTCCCCAATGACCAGGAATAAATTTATCAGTTAATCGAAATGGGGTTTTTTCCAATAAAATATCTCCAGCTTGTAACTGTTGAGATACTAATTTAGTTATTTTAGGTTGTTGATAAAGCTTACCTTTACGAGTTTCAATTAAACCAACTGAATTGCCAAAGAATTTACTAAATAAATTAATTCCAGAATTAGCAAGTTGATATAAAGTATCGCCACCAATTGCCTCCATAAATTTTAACTTTCTGCCCACAGTTTTCAAAGGAGAATCTGCTTTAGCCATATGATAATGGTAGGAAGGACTCTGTTCGATCAATAATTGTAGATAATTAAAACTTGGATCATCTTTTAAATTAACAGCTAATTCTTTAACTTTTAAATTATAAAACTCTAATGCTTGTTTAACTCGGCGACGTTTTCTATAAGAATTATAATCCCTAGTAATTTTTGCCAATTCATTCTTACCTATTCCATAACCGGAATCACGTTCATTCAAAAATCGTCGAAGTTTTTTATCTTCTTCAAAAATCGAAATTGCTAACATATAGTTATCATATAAAGTTAAGGCTGCTGAAAGTGATAACATAATACCTTTCAATCTATCAGTAGGAGATATTTGTTTTACTCCAAGTGGATTATCTGTATCTAACCAACATTCATAACCATTTATAAATTTATATAATTTTTCCCTAAGCTTTAGGTGTTCAACCATACCTAAGTTTAGCTTATTGGAATCATCACCAGATAATGGTTTTCCAGAATTAATATTTGCCTTTAAACGTTTAGCAATTTGAATAGTTTTTTCTCGATAAATCAACGTTTGTTCGATCAATGATTGATATTCCAACACATCTTGATGCAGAGTTTCAGTTATCGTTTGACCTGAACCATAATGATGGTTAAAAGTATATTGCCAACAAGCTTGTTTTAGTGGCTGAGGAGAACAAGCTACTAATGCCAAAATTAAAATATAACGAATCATAGTATTTTCCTGTTAGGATATTCTCAATGACGAATTTATACCAAGTTATTAAAAATAATTCTTAATTAAATTCAACAGTAATATAATTATATCCTAAGTTAAATAATTTTTACTCTAGCAAACTTCCGTTTCCCAACTTGATAAATAGCTTCCGAACCCTTATTTATTTTTAAATTCCGGTCACTAATTTTTTCACCATCAATCTTTACTGCCCCCTGTTTAATCATCCGAATTGCATCTGAAGTACTACTAGTCAACCCTGCATTTTTTAACAAATTGGCTATTGGTAATTCATTATTAGATAATTCCACTAATGGCATATCATCTGGTATTTCATTTCGCTTAAATCTAGCCACAAAATCCTCATATGCTCCAACTGCCGCAGTCTTACTATGAAACCGTTCAATAATTTCCTGAGCAAATTCAACCTTAACATCTCGTGGATTTCTTCCATCAATAACAGATTGTTTTAACTGGTTAATTTCAGCAATAGTCCGAAAGCTCAATAAATCAATATAACGCCACATCAAATCATCAGAAATAGACATCAATTTACCAAACATATCATTCGCTGGTTCATCAATTCCAATATAATTATCCAAAGATTTAGACATTTTTTGTACTCCATCTAAACCCTCCAGAATTGGCATTGTCATTACCACCTGTGGAATTTGTCCATAATGCTTCTGCAATTCCCGACCTACTAATAAATTAAATTTCTGATCTGTCCCACCTAACTCAATATCAGCTTTTAATTCCACAGAATCATAACCTTGCACTAATGGATATAAAAATTCATGAATTGCAATCGGCTGACCATTTTTATAACGTTTATCAAAATCATCTCGTTCTAACATCCGAGCCACGGTATGTTTAGCAGCTAACTTGATCAAATCACTAGCATTCATTTTACTCATCCATTCGGAATTAAAACAAACTTGGGTTGTATCTGGGTCTAAAATTTTATAAATTTGTTCCTGATAAGTTTTAGCATTTTCTAATACTAGTTCCCTAGTCAAAGGTTTACGAGTTATATTTTTACCAGTTGGGTCACCGATCATACCAGTGAAATCCCCGATTAAGAATAAAATTGTATGGCCTAACTGTTGAAATTGACGTAATTTATTTAATAATACTGTGTGGCCTAAATGTAAATCTGGGGCAGTTGGATCAAAACCGGTTTTGATGCGTAACGGTTTACCAGTTGCTAACTTAGTTTTTAATTCTGCTTCAACTAATACTTCGTGAATGCCGTGTTTAATTTGAGTTAGGGTTTCTATCATAAGTATTTAAAATTAATATTAAGAGTCAAAAAGGAAAAACTATGAAATAAATTATACCATTAATCATGTTTAATATTTTTACCCAATAGTTATTACTAATGATAATGATTTTGGGATTGATGGTAAAAAATCTAAAATTAATGTAGTTAAAATTGCTGAACAATTGAAGCAATAATTTTAAGTATAGACGGATAGCTAATGTATAATATGTTAGGATATTTTGGAATGTAGTTTTAATTATAAATAATTCACAGTTAACCATTCACAATTGATTATTTTCATTCTACATTAAGCAATACCTAAAATTCGTCCTAATTGGAAAATAAATATGATTACAGTCAAAGATTTAATGAGTAGTGAATTATATACGCTCAAACCTACCAATACAATTCATCAAGCTAGGGAATTAATGTTAAAAAATCGGATACGACATATTCCTATTATTGACGATGATGGTAAATTTTTGGGTTTATTAACTAAACAGGTTATATTAGCAGTATCAGTTTCTGCATTGGCTGATATTGATACACAGGAACGTGATGAATTGGAATCTCATGTACCAATTAGTGAGGTTATGATTACTGATGTGGTTGTAGCAGAGGAAAATACTAACCTAAGTAAAGCTGCTAAGTTTCTGCTTGAACAACAACATGGTTGTTTACCAATTTTTAAAAATGGGAAAATAATTGGCATTTTAACCGAATCTGATTTTGTGAGATTAGCTTTTTATCTAATGCAAAAAATGGATGAGTATCAATAGAAAATCTTAATTAAATTTATAATATAGAATCTATAACAACAATTATTTTAAATATATGCGATGGTTATTGTTTTTAGTATTAAGCAGTCCAGTATTTGCGATTGATAATATCGAGCTTAAACTAAATTCAATAACTGATATAGATTGGCAAATAAAAAATATAGCTACTCAATTAACTCTATCAGAAATTGTTGGACTAGAGTTAAATATAGCATCTTTAACTTTAGCAAATTTTAAAGAACCATTAAAAAATATTAAATTACATTGTAAAAATATTCATTATAATACTATCCAAATAACTTGTCCAAATGCTAAATTATATATAGATTGGAAGTTGTTAGATAAACCAGAAATTGATCTATCTGTCACCCACCATTTTGCTTCCCAAACCACCTATTTAAATATAAATCAACTTGCTATTGCTGATGGTAAAGTATTTTTACAAGCTAAATTAACCCCTTCTGGTTGGAAGCTTTTATTAAAAGTTAACCGAATAATTTTAGAAAAGTTGTTAGCTAAACTAAGTTTATTCATGGATTTACCAAAAAACTTAGATATAAAAGGTAAGGTAAACATAAATATTAAAGCTATTGGAAATGAAACAGGATTTCAACAATTAACTATAACTGGTCAAAGTAATGATTTAAATTTCACCTTTGCTAATAATATTGGACAAAATATAGCTACTAAAATTATAGCTACAATCAACAAAATTTCAGATGTAGAACAACAATTAATTGCTAATGTAACCATCAAAAATGGTAATTTTCTAATTGACCCAATTTATACAGTAATTTCTCTTCAACAACCAATCACAATAGATGCTGACTTAATATGGCAACCACAACAATTAAAGCTAAGTAATTTTACTTATACTCATACTGGTATAACCTCTATACAAGCAAATGGTGATTTTACTATAGGTGAGGAATTTATCATCAATAAACTTGTTGCACAGTCTACTTTAACTCCATTTCAAAATTTTTATCAGCAATATTTACAAACTTGGTTAAACAATGAATTTGACATTGAACAACTAAAATTTCTTGGTTCATTACAAATATTTTTGGATTGGCAAACAGAACAGCAACATATTATTGGCCAATTGCAAGACATTGCTATAAAAAAATCTGAATTTTCTTTAACTGGTTTACAAGGCACAGTTCAATGGCATAATAATGATGAACTGCCAAGTAATTTAAGTTGGTCACAAATAAATATTGCTGGAATTGAATTGGATGCAAGTAAAATCAACTTTAGCCTAACTAATAAAAATATAAAGCTATTAGAGCCTTGGCAACAATCGATTTATGATGGTGCTATTAATGTTAAACATTTTCAACTAAATAATTTAGGCAGTGAAGAATTAGTTTGGCAATTACAAGAGGTTAAATTACAACCAATTTCCATTGCAAAATTAACTGCTACTTTGGATAGCCTAGAAGGTAATATTCATGGAAATATACCGATAATTACTTATAGAAATCAGCGATTAATGATAGATGGAATTTTACAAATTGATGTATTTGATGGTAGTATTATTATATCTGGAGCAGAATTAAAAAATAATGATATTGTAAAATTTAACACTAATATTGATATAAATCGTATTAACTTGCAAAAATTAACTTCACAAGTAACTGAGTTTGGCGAAATACAGGGATTATTATCCGGTTATGCTCATAATTTGACGTTAATTAATTGGAATCCAGTTGCGTTTGATGCGTTTATTGGCACTCCAAATAATGATAAATTACCACATAAAATTAGCCAGAAAGCAGTGAAAGCATTATCTAGTTTAGGTAGTGGAGTAGCAGTTGACACTTTATCACATAGCATTTTAAGCTTATTTGAAAATTTTTACTATAATAAAATAGGTTGGGGCTGCCAATTGTTGAAAGATGTATGTAAAATGCGTGGGATTGAACCTGCTTTTAAAGGAAAATATTACCTTATTGAAGGTAGGCTATTGCCACGAATTGATATTATTGGTTATGAAAATAATGTAGATTGGAAAATATTAGGTTCTCGTTTGAAAACAATAATTGCTGCTTTTAACGACTAATGAACAATTTTCAAACTGTTCAAAACCTGGAATTACTTATCATTAAAATAATAGGTTTTAATATATTTTAAAAAAAATGAAAAAAATATCCATAAATTGACCAAGATAATGCAATGGAGTTCAAATCATTTACGATGCGTAGTATCATATCTGGTAGGGATAAACAATTTTAAATTTAACATTTATAATTACCATGAATAATCCCCAAATTTCTATTATCATCGTATCATTTAACACTTGTGATTTATTGCGAGATTGTTTAAATAACTTGATTAAAGAATCTGGTTCTGTCAGTTATGAGATAATTGTAATTGATAATGCTTCCAAAGATAATTCTGCAATTATGGTTGCTAATGAATTTCCAGAAATTAAATTAATTTGCAGTAGTGAAAATTTAGGTTTTGCCGCTGCTAATAACATAGGATTTGCTAAAGCACGAGGTGAGTATATAGTATTACTTAACTCTGATGCTTTTTTAAGACCATACGCTCTTGAAAGGGCTTTAGCTTATATGCAGGCTAATCCTAAAATTGGTATAGGTGGAGCTAGATTAGTTAATAGAGATAATAGTTGGCAACCATCAGCACGCATGTTTCCTAGTTTACTTAATCATTTCTTAGTTAAATCTGGTTTGGCTAATAAATATCCTCAATCTAAATTTTTTGGCCGTATGGATCGTACTTGGGCAGATTCTGAATTAGCTGCTAGTATAGATTGGGTTCCTGGAGCTTTTTCTATTATGCCCCGTAAGGTACTAGAAAAAATAGGTTATTTTGACGAACGGTTTTTTTTATATTGTGAAGAAGTAGATTTATGTAAACGTTTTAAAGCTGCTGGTTATGAGGTATACTATTGGCCAGATGTTATTGTTGAGCATTTAGGTGGAGAATCTTGTAAAAGTTTGACTGATTTGAACATGTCTACCAGTGGGAAACAGATTCATTTATGGCAAATGCGTAGCACGTTATTATATTATCGCAAACATCATGGGGTAATTATAACCTGGTTATGGATGCAATTAGAAAGCCTTTTGTATTTATTAAAATTTTGGAAAAATATTTTTAATAATAAAGCCAATTCTTCAAAAATTATACGCAATTTGTTAAAACAAGCATGGCGTGAAACAGAAGGTGGAAAAATATCCCCACCACGCCCATGGTAAATTCTATAAAACTACTTATATATTAGTCTATGAATACCAAAATACTAATGTATATCTTAAATTTCTAAAAACTAGTGAAATATATACTTCGATTTATTAATTGGCTATTTGTTATTGGATTATTGCTAATAGGTGGATTACTAGCAATGAACTTACTTTTTGCTGGTATAAGTATAATAATTGCAGCATTACTTATTACACCATTTGCACAAGATATGTTGCAAAAAATATCTGTAAATTATCTCATAAGTGTAAAATTAATAGTAGTTTTAATGGCTATATTAACAGCAATTATCTCTCTACAATATGAAACTGATGAAGATTTATTTAGAGCAAGATTTTTATTATATCAAATGTATTTTAATGAAGATATTGACAAACTAAATAAATTAGTCAGCAGAGAAACGGAAAATATAAAAAAACAAGAGTATATTGATGTACGTGAAGATGTACGGGCAGAACTAAAATATTTATATAATGATAAACAATATCAGGAAGTAGTTATTCAAGGTAATCCCTACATATCTTTTGATTCTGATGTTAGAAAATTAATCGAAGATTCTAAAGAAAAACTACAGCAAGAACAAATAAAAAGAGCTATTGAACAAGTTCCACAGCTCGTTAAAGATGGTAAATACCTAGAGGCTTATCATTTAGCAAAACCTTTTCCCATACCAGAATTACAAAAAGTGACAATGAAAGCAAAAAAGCATATTGATAAAAATTTCAAAAAGTTAAAAAAATGGTATGAAACAGGAAAATATAGTAGAGTTATTAAAATTGGTGCTAAACAGATTAATTCTGATTGCAGAATAAAAACCTTACTTTATAAATCTAAAATTGCTCAAGAAACTAGAAATAGGAATAAAAAAATAAAGCGTACGATTAAAAAAACGTCTAGTCTAATAAATTATCGTAAATACGAAAAAGCAATTAAATTAGTAAATGAGTCTGAATTTTCAGATAATTCTAAGTTACAAGCACTTGTTAAAAAAGCTAAGCTAAAGCTAAAAAAATCTAGGGAGAAGAAAATATTACGAAAATTGCGTAATATACCATCATCCCAAATTGAAGCTAATTTGAGAGAATATGCTAATTTATTAGAATTATTTCCTGATAATAAAAAATATCAACAGAAATTAGATCATTACAAACAAAAACTTATCAAACTTGGGAAAAATCCTCCATTGTTAATTACTGAACAAGAGTATGAACAATGGCCATTTACAGTTTCTAAAGGAGAGTTAGAATGTACTCCACCTGGTATTGTTACTTTTAAATCTGTTGATAAATATTATGCAATTAGTGAATTAGCTATTGTTACTGGAAATTATTTACAAATAAATGCTATTTTACGTACTGATTCAGATTTAAAAGTAATTGCGGATAAAGGAATGAAATTATGTAGTAAATAATACTCAATCCAACTCAAAAGTTGCCATTTTGTGGATAAATGTTCGGTATAAGCAGTATTTTACCAAGTAGCTAGATTAAAACTTTACTAAGTTAATATCTTTAAATAAGATTACAAGATATATTAAAAAGTTAGTACCAGATTAATTGAATGTAATTTATTTCAATGATATAATGATGATAATCGCATTTGGAATACTATTCAAATAATTATACAGCATATAATGAATTTCCCTACCATTTTAACCTCAGTCAGAATTGGTTTAATTCCAATATTTGTTGGGGTATTTTATTTACCTGAAGCAAATTTTATAGCAGCTTTAGTGTTTGCATTCGCTGCTTTAACCGACTGGCTAGATGGTTATTTAGCAAGACGTTGGAACCAAACTTCTGCATTAGGAGCTTTTTTAGATCCAGTTGCCGATAAATTAATGGTTGTTGTTGCATTAGTCTTTTTAGTAGAGGCTCATCCTAGCCCATGGTTAGCTATTCCAGCAGCAATAATTATTGGCCGAGAGATAACTATATCAGCTTTAAGAGAATGGATGGCTGGGATTGGACAACGAGCTAAAGTAGCAGTATCAGTAATTGGTAAAGTAAAAACTACTGCTCAAATGATAGCTTTAATAATGTTATTATATGAAGAACCGTTTTTAGATCAACCAGTTTACGAAATTGGCTTCGTATTATTATATATAGCAGCAGTTTTAACTTTATGGTCAATGACGGTATATTTACAAGCAGCTTTACCAATGCTGATGGATAATGATAAGTAGTTATGAATAAAAAATATCTAATCTTGATTTTATTATTATTCATTAATAGCTGTGGTTTTCATCTACGTGGTACAGCAGATTTTAACATGAGTTTTATCTATATAAAATCAGATTCTGCTAATAAAATAGCTGCTGAAGTACAACGACTTTTAATTGAACAAGGAATCCAGGTTGTTTCTAATCCTAATGCTGCTCAAGCAATAGTTTATTTAACTAACGAGACTATAGATCATCGAGTATTAACAGTTTCTTCTATTTCCGGTAAACAAGAAGAATTTGAACTAAATTATCGAGTTGCAATGGAAGTACGCAAGCCAAATGATGATGTTTTACTAGAAAAACAACAAATTAGTCTATTGCGGGACTATATGTTTGATGAGCAGGCAGTGCTGGCAATGTCATCGGAAGATGAAATGCTACGTGAAGAAATGTTTCGTGATTTAGTAGCACAAATTATGCGAAGATTGCAATCGCTTAAGTTAGGTAAAATAACACTTACTCAACTAGAATTTGGACAATTAAAGCCAAAATATTTAGCTGGGGAAGTTTTACAGTTAGATTTAATAGAAAAAAATCTTCGAACCATTCCAGTTGATATTTGGTTAACAATAACTATTGGGAAGGATTTATGGTTTGTAACTGCAACGGAATCTAAACAATTACATGATAGACCAAAACCTTGGAAACGTAATGTTGCTATAACAGAAACTAGTCAGAGACTACTCGATTTTACAGTGCAACCAAATGTAGATGGTGAATATATATTTCGAGCAATTTATACTGCTGTTAATACAGGTTTGGATTTAAAAAATTTAACATCGATTAAACGTTCTAATTTAGTGGAAGCTAAAACAGTATTCTCAACAGAGGAGTTCTAATGAAACAACAAAATGTAGCTATAATTGGGCTTGGCAGAGTGGGGTCGGTATTTTTAGAACGACTATTGGAATTAGATAAACATGGAATTAATCTTGTTTGTGTAGCAGAACTAAAAGAAACTTCAGGTCGATTATTAGCACAAGATAATGAGGTTAAAATAGTTGATTTAGATGAGATGATTGCTATTAGTAATGATATTGAGATTATTTTTGATCTTACTGGTGATGAAAAAATCCGTAAAACATTGCGAGATAAATTAGCTTCGGTGAATAATAATTATACCATTGTCGCTCCAGAAAATGTTGCTAGAATAATATGGGCAGTTATGGGAAATCAGATGCCTTTTCCAGATTATCATAATGAAAACGGATATTGATATCGAGTAAATTCTAAATCCCACCACATAGATATGGTGGGTAATCCTTATGTCTTACAAGGCAACATTTATTCTAATAAAAATCCTTTTTTAAATCCTCCACTAAATTATCCCTGGTACTTTTCGTTCCTCCAGTAACCTCATAATATATCTCTTTATTATCTGTTAAACAACGTATAACAGCTTTATAATTATGTTTATTGTTCGCATACACCGAATTCTCATCATAATTTAAATTTTTGTAAAACCCAGACCTCCTCAAAGAACGTTCAGCATTAGCCATACATTCCTTTTTACCCATCAAAGAATTATCCCAATCAGCAGAAGTATTGCCTTTAACATTACTAGTTCCAATTACAGCTTGCCTATTATAAACAGATTTTATTGAAGCAGATGAAAGATTAATTCCATTATATTGCTGAATTTTTTGGCGTAAAGTATCAGCCTTGTTCTTAGCATTTTTAGGTATATCGGCAGCAGCAACCACTATTAGTACTCCTGAATCAGCTAAACATTTAACTAAAGCCTTATATTGGTATGGATTAGTTTTCCGATATGCAGCAAATACAGTAAAACTATTTTTATATTGAACTACATTTTTAAATCCATTTTTACTAAGAGTTTTTTTAGCAGCCGTAACACAAGTACTATTTTGGAAGGATAAGTTTGTTCCTACACTAATACCAAAGTAAGGAGGCATCGCATAAGATGGTATTGTATAAAACATTAAAAGAAATAGATATTTTTTCATTAATATTCTCCAAATTTAAATAAGAATTTCAAGTGAAATATATATGCAATATTCATGAAAATATTTAGAATCTAAAAAGTATAAATGGTAAACTTAATTTAGAAATATTGCAACTTATATCCATATTCTTAATAAATTATAAACTTCAATATGTTTTACTATTTAAAAAGATAACTTAGTAATATATTAAAATATGCTAAGTAGACATTTCTCCAACTTCTTGTTAAAATCAACAATTCATTCTAATACTAAAACATTAGGAAAATCTTATGAAAGACCAGTATCTTATCAAAGAAGAACCATTTTATCAATTAACTAGCAACGAAGTTACTTTATACGAAGCTGCTTATAAATGTCGTTTGCCAGTAATGTTAAAAGGCCCAACTGGTTGTGGTAAAACTCGGTTTGTGGAATATATGGCATGGAAGTTACAGAAACCGTTAATCAGCGTAGCTTGTAATGAAGATATGACAGCTTCCGATTTAGTTGGTCGTTTCTTGTTAGATAAGGATGGGACTAAATGGCAAGATGGGCCATTGACTGTAGCTAGTCGGATTGGAGCAATCTGTTATTTGGATGAAATCGTGGAAGCTAGACAAGATACCACTGTGGTAATTCATCCATTAACTGACCATCGTCGAGTATTGCCATTAGATAAAAAAGGAGAGTTAATTGAAGCACATCCAGATTTTCAGTTGGTGATTTCTTATAATCCTGGTTATCAAAGTTTGATGAAAGATTTGAAACAATCTACTAAACAAAGATTTACTGGGCTTGATTTTGATTATCCAGATGAGGCAACTGAAACGGCTATTATTAGTAAAGAAAGTGGTTTAAATACTGATTTTAGTAATAAATTAGTCCAAATAGCTCATAAAGCTCGTAATCTTAAGGGACATGGTTTGGATGAAGGTATTTCTACTCGGTTATTGGTCTATGCGGGTAGTTTAATGCAAGCTGAAATTGAACCGATAGAAGCTTGTAAAATGGCACTAGTCCGGCCACTTACTGATGATCCCGATATTCGGGCTACTCTTAATAATGCAGTAGAAATGATTTTTGGATAAGTCATGGAAATAAATTCCGCATTATATCGAGAGCAGTTACGCTGTAGCGTCAGTAACATTGATGACATCTTCGATGAATGTATCTGCGAAGCCCAAGCAGTCATGACTCCACAAGGTATCGCAACTTGGTTAGATGCTGCCAGTAGGGTCTGTGCATTGGGACGTGGCAAAGAACTGGTATTGATACTGTTGGAAGAAATGCCAGAAATAGTACGTTTAACCGATGAAAGCATAATTGAAGATGTAACCGATATGTCCGAGACACTGTCTTCCTTATTGCAAGGGCCAGCCATTAATCCATTTTTAACCACTTTACCCGCAGTAGCACGTCGCTTAGATGATGCCGAATTGTTACGCGAATGGCTGAAAATGGTTACTAAAATGGCTGAGGAAGCTAAGGAAGGTTTGATCCCATTACTAGGTAAGGTAGTTTACCTATTAAATCAACTTAGTATCGGTGGTTTGAAAAATTGGATTCAGTACGGTATTAAAGCTTATAAAGAACAGCCCTATCGACAAGGAGATTTTTTTAGTCTTCAAACAGCAGATGCCCATGCTTCCTTACAGCGAGAACGGCATGGTACACTTTATATTGATCATGAACGGCAACTTAGGTTATATTTGCAAGCTTTCTGGGAACTAGATATTGATTTTAGACCATATTCCTTAGCTTTTGATACTATCCGCAAGCCAATGCCACATTTAGATAAATTAGGTTTTCATCTACCTGATGTATATGATGATTTGGCTGGTGTAACTGGAATTGAACGGTATCGGGCTATGGTAGCTCATATGGTGGCTCATAAACTTTGGTCACAACCATTTTTAGCGGATAACTTTAGTAGTTTTCAGCATTTAGCAATAGAAACTTTTGAAGATGCTAGAGTTGAAGGTATATTAATCAAGAGTTATCCAGGTATGCGTAAATTATGGTTAGCTCTACATCCTATACCAAAAGCTGATGAATGTACTAAAGAATATGCTTGTATTCGGCATGAATTAGCTATGTTATCCCGAGCTTTATTAGACCCAAATCATCCTTATACCTCTCCACTATTATTAGATTTTGTGGAGCAGTTTCATACTCGTATGGCTATTGATCCATATGATAATAAAATTAGTACTGACTTGGGGGTTAAATATTTAGCTAAGATTTATAACCATAATTTCCGCAAGCCCAACGTGTGGTTTAAAGACACTGAAGTAACCTATCGGGATGATAACCGTTATCTATGGATGTTTTTAGAACCTACTGATGATGAAGATGATTTTCACTCTGATCATGGAGCAGAAGATATGCCATCTGATGGTGAACAGGATGTTTTACCACCTCAACATTATCAAGAATGGGATTATCAAGTACAGAACTATCGTCCTGATTGGGCGACAGTTTATGAGGGCATCCAAAGTTCAAACGATCCGAATATTATTGATGCACTGCTTGAGAAAAATCAGTTATTAACTAAACGATTAAAGAAAGTGATTGATTTGCTCAAACCGCAACAACGGAAACGAATTCGTTATCAAGAAGAAGGTGACGAGTTAGATTTAGATGTGCTGATTCGTTCAATGATAGAATATAAAGCTGGCACTATTCCAGATGCTCGAATTTATCAAAGTCATATCAAAGATGGACGAGATATTTCCGTATTATTATTATTGGATTTATCAGAATCTATCAATGAAAAACCAGAAGGTAGTGATACCACTATTTTACAGTTGAGCCAAGAAGCAGTATCTATGTTAGCTTGGGCAGTGGAAGCTTTGGGTGATCCGTTTGCTATCGCTGGATTTTGTTCCAATACTAGGCATGGAGTACGTTATTCCCATTTCAAAGGTTTTAGTGAAAGTTGGAATACGGAAGTTAAGAGTAGGTTGGCAGCGATGGAAGCTAATTATTCTACTCGGATGGGTGCAGCTTTACGGCATGCTGGTCGCTATCTTGAACCACGTAAAGAGGAGAAAAAATTACTGCTGCTACTTACTGATGGTGAGCCTTCAGATATTGACGTACAAGATGAAAAATATTTGAAGGATGATACTCATATGGCGGTTAGTGAATTGGAACGCAAAGGTATCACAACTTATTGTATTACATTAGATAAAAATGCCGATGAATATGTTGGAGATATTTTTGGGGCTAATCGGTATGCGGTTATTGATAAGGTTGAACAGTTGCCTGAAAAATTGCCAAAATTATTTATGGCGTTGACTCGATAATTTAGTACAATGAATTGACGAAATAGATAAATCTTATTGTTTATTTCGTTAATTTCTAATTTGGGATAAATATATAGCAAAAATAATAGCAATACTTTCCATCTTGCTGTTGGCAAAAATGGTAAGCGAGTGAATGTAATTTAACCGGAAAAAACTGCTATGGCACTAAAATCCCTTATTTTGCCTAATATGGTATAACGAAAGAAATAATAGTATTTATAGAAGAAATAAAACAATTTACATTAAAAATAACTATTATTAATAAAGTTAAACAGAAATAAAACATGCAAATACCATTAATATATCAAACCATTATTGCCAACCTTGAAACAGTAATCACCGGTCAAACTGATGCACTTAGAAAATTATTAGCCGCTTTTATTAGTGGTGGACATGTGTTATTAGAAGACTTACCTGGCACTGGAAAAACTACATTAGCCAAAGCATTAGCTCAATCTCTACAAATTACCTTTCAACGAATCCAATTTACCCCAGATTTATTACCTTCAGATATTTTAGGGGTATCAATTTTCAATCAGCAAAACCAAAAATTTAGTCTCCATAAAGGACCTATTTTTACCGAAATTTTATTAGCTGATGAAATTAATCGTGCTTCACCTCGTACTCAATCGGCACTTTTAGAAGCAATGGAAGAACAGCAAGTCAGCATAGATGGAAATCGTTATCAATTAAGTGAAACCTTTTTTGTGATAGCCACCCAAAATCCAATTGAATTTCACGGTACTTATCCGTTACCAGAAGCACAGATGGATAGATTTGCGATGTGCTTTAAGTTAGGTTACGTTAGTGCTGAACAAGAAGTAGCTATTTTGACTAATCAGGCAAGCAAAACAATTTCTCCTTGTGCCAATGAAGCTGATATTGATATATTAAGACAAGCAGCTAAATCAGTTCGTATTAGTGAAGAATTAAAATATTATATTGTTAATTTAGTACGAGCCACTCGGGATATGGAAGGAGTACAAATGGGTGCTAGTTTACGGGCAGCATTAACTCTGATGAAAGCATCACAAGCTTTAGCCTTATTTGATGGGATGGAATTTGTCACTCCAGAACATATTCAAGAAATAGCAATCCCAGTGATTGCCCATCGTTTAAAAGTAGATTCACAAGCACATTTCAGCGGTTTTAATGGAGAAAAAATAGTACAAAATATTTTACACAAAATAGAAGTTCCAATTTAATAAGAATTTAGCTTAAACCAACTCGTAAGGTGTATAAACGAAGTGTCATACACCAAAATATATTTATTAACCGTTAAAAAATCAACCGCAACTTTTAAATAATTTAATAAATCAATTGTAAAGCCAACATGCAACATAATGCTCAGATAAATATTCTAATAAATGAGGATTATCCTGATGACAACGTACCATTTTTTTAATACAACGATTACTAAAACTACAGCCAGATAGATGCTCAAATGGCATAGGAACATTACCAGCAATAGCAGCTAATCGTTCATGTCCAGGTACTGGCAAAGTTTTTAACAATGCTTGAGTATAAGGATGCAAAGGTTGTTTAAATAAAGGACGTACTCCAGTATATTCTGCAATTTTTCCCGCATACATAACAATAACCCTTTGAGCAAAATGAGCCACTACTCCCAAATTATGAGTAATTAATAAAATAGCCATACCCATTTCATCTTGTAATTGGTTAAGTAATCGCAAAATCTGAGCTTGTATGGTTACATCCAATGCTGTAGTTGGCTCATCTGCTATTAACAAGTCTGGTTTGCATGCTAATGCCATTGCAATCATCACTCGTTGTTTCATACCTCCAGATAATTCATGAGGATATTGCTTGATACGACTATATGGAGATGATATCCCTACTTTTTTTAACAAGTTAATAGATTCTTGTTCAACGTCATTTTTTGTCATATCAAAATGATGGATTAAAACTTCGCTAATTTGATCGCCAATAGTAAATACAGGATTAAGAGAAGTCATAGGTTCTTGAAAAATCATACTGATCTTTCGACCTCTAATCTGCTGTAACTTCATTTTTGACAATCCAATCATTTCCTGCCCGTTTAGTTTTATACTCCCCTTAGTAATTCTACCTGGTTCATCAATTAGGCTCATTATAGCCAAAGCAGTTACTGATTTACCACAACCTGACTCCCCTACAAGGGCTACTGTTTCTCCAGCTTTTATATCGAAAGTAATGTCTTGCACTATTTTTAATTCACCTTTATCAGTGAAAAAAGAAATATGTAAATTATTAATATCTAATATAGAATTCATAAAATACCTTTTATATGGGATGCAATGGCGGATTATATCTTGATGCTGCTCTTTATAGAATTATTCATGTAAAATTTATTTCCTTGATACTCAGTTAGCTTAATCTTACCAAGAATAAGTAAATTATCTATAATTTCCCAATTAGCTTCATGTTTAATTAACAATTCCTGTATAGCTTCCTCTCGCATTGGATGAACAGCCGTAATACTAAGAATATCTTCAGCTACGTTTCCAGTAGAAGTATATAGATTACCTTCATAACCAGTTAAATATTCAATATTAGTTAATTTTTGACTGATAATATTATAAAACTGCCGTAATTCTTCCGAATCTGGAGGACGAATAGACGATATAGCAGGAGGCCGAGTTGGAATCAAAAAATAGGCAGTTTCAGGTTTCAAACATTGAATAAACTCAGCGATATCATAAGCTGATTGTTTATCAACATTTCGATTTTTTATTAACATAGTTTCACTAACTAAAGTTCCTTTATATTCAGTCGCAAAACTTAAAATACTAGCCAAAATATTATTTAGTTTAAGACTCGGATGAGGAATATTAACACGTTGCCAAATTTTAGGATTTACACTATCAATTTTTATAGATAGCCAATCAGCTTTTTTTAGAGTATCTCGCACCTGCTGATTTTCAATTAAGGAAGCATTAGTGATAATAGCTATTTTAATACCTAAAGGTCGAAGTTGATCTATAGTTGTTCCAAGATCAGCATCTAAAGTTGGTTCTCCATCTGGGACAAAAGATAAATAATCTACATCCTCTCCTTGTTCACGCAACTGTTGAACTCGTTTAGTTACTTGAGTTACTAAATATTCAGAACCATAAAAATGACGTAATTTTATCTCTGTATCTTCAGTAGGTCCAACTTGACAATAAGTACAATAATAAGAACAAGATTTAGGAGGAATATTATTTATACCTAAACTGCGTCCTAACCTTCTGGATGGTATAGGGCCAAAAATTTCCATGTTAAAATAATCATTGTGTAAAGTTTTAGAATACAATTTATTATATTAATAATCAAGTATTTAATTAAATATTTATTATTGATTTAAATTTTTTATAAAAAAAGATAATTTTAAGGTTGACATTTTATAACAAATCTGGCATAATTTCATGCTTTTAGATTTATGGAGGGATGTCCGAGTGGTTAAAGGAGGCAGACTGTAAATCTGTTGGCTATGCCTACGGAGGTTCGAATCCTCCTCCCTCCAAAATGCTTTACTGAATCTAGATCTAAAAAATTCAAAAGCCCAAACCATATTTAGAATACTGAAAAGAATCTGGGAGGGGTGTCCGAGTGGTTAAAGGAGGCAGACTGTAAATCTGTTGGCTATGCCTACGGAGGTTCGAATCCTCCCCCCTCCAAAAAATTAAGCGGGTGTAACTCAGTTGGTAGAGTTTCTGCCTTCCAAGCAGAATGTCGAGGGTTCGAGTCCCTTCGCCCGCTCCAATATAAAATTATAGTATAATAATAAGATATACGCCCATATAGCTCAGTTGGTAGAGCACACCCTTGGTAAGGGTGAGGTCACCAGTTCAAGTCTGGTTATGGGCTTCAAAATAATTTACTTTAAGAAAAAAGGTTTATTTTATGGCCAAAGAAAAATTTGATCGCAGCAAACCACATGTTAATGTTGGTACAATAGGTCATGTTGATCATGGTAAAACCACCTTAACAGCCGCTATAACAAAATGTATGGCAGAACAGTTTGGGGGCGAATTTAAAGGGTATGATCAAATTGATAATGCTCCAGAAGAAAGAGAAAGGGGTATTACAATTGCGACTGCACATGTTGAATACGAATCTGATACTCGTCATTATGCCCATGTAGATTGTCCGGGACATGCTGATTATATTAAAAATATGATTACTGGTGCCGCCCAGATGGATGGTGCCATTTTAGTTGTATCAGCAGCAGATGGACCTATGCCGCAAACTCGAGAACATATTTTATTAGCTCGTCAAGTTGGTGTGCCTTATATAGTTGTATATATGAACAAGGCCGACCAAGTTGATGATGATGAATTATTAGAACTAGTGGAAATGGAAATAAGGGAATTATTAGATAGTTATGAATTTCCAGGTGATGATATTCCCATTGTGGTTGGTTCAGCATTGAAAGCATTAGAAGGTGATACCTCTGATATTGGCGTGCCTTCAATAATTAAATTGGTTGCAGAAATGGATGCTTATATTCCACAACCAGAACGTGATATAGATCAACCTTTCTTAATGCCAATTGAAGATGTATTTTCTATTTCAGGACGTGGTACAGTAGTGACTGGTCGAGTTGAACGTGGTATAATCAAAGTTGGTGAAGAAATAGAGATAGTTGGTATTAAAGATACAGCTGTTACAACTTGTACCGGCGTCGAAATGTTCCGCAAGTTGTTAGATGAAGGTAGAGCTGGCGACAATGTTGGTATATTATTGCGTGGTACTAAACGTGAAGAAGTAGAACGTGGCCAAGTTATCGCTAAACCAGGTACAATTAATCCACATACTCATTTTGAAGCTGAAGTATATGTCTTAAGTAAAGATGAAGGTGGAAGACACACACCATTTTTTAATGGTTATCGTCCCCAATTCTACTTCCGTACTACTGACATAACCGGTGCTTGTGAATTACCAGAAGGAATTGAAATGGTAATGCCTGGTGATAACGTTAAAATGACTATTAAGATGATTGCTCCAATTGCAATGGAAGAAGGTTTACGTTTTGCAGTTCGTGAAGGTGGTCGTACTGTAGGTGCTGGTGTTGTAGCTAAGATCATTGAATAATGATTATTGAATAATTTTTCGGAAATTTGAAAGCCTCAAAACTTTCAATTTTTCTTAAATTTATAATTTTAATTATGGTAGGCTTATTTGGAGTATAATTTAGAAATACAATTGCTTACCTAAAACTTTTATTATAATAGTTTCAAAGTGAACAAGATAGTTTTATTAGGCCAATAGCTCAATTTGGCAGAGCATCTCGCTCCAAACGAGAAGGTTGGGGGTTCGAGTCCCTCTTGGCCTGCCATTTTTCCTTTATCAATTCAATAATGAATACAAAAATAAAAACCGCTGCTTCCAATAAACTTGTTGATTTCATTAAATGGATATTAGTAGCTGTTTTGGTTGCAACTGGTATCTTCGGTTTCCATTATTTTTCTGAATATTCCCTGCTTTTACGTGTAGTTAGCATATTAGGCATAGTTGGCATTGCTTTTTTTGTTGCATCAACAACCAGCAAAGGTCGTTCCACAGTTGATTTTATTCGCCAATCTAATATAGAAGTACGGAGAGTAGTGTGGCCAACTCGACAGGAAACAGTACAAATGACAGGTATTGTATTATTAATGGTAGTTATGGTTTCCTTAATAATTTGGTCACTAGATAGCTTATTACTTTGGACAGTTAGAATATTTACTGGTCAAGGAGGTTGATTATATGGCAATGCGGTGGTATGTCGTGCATACTTATTCTAACTTTGAAAGACGAGTTAAATCATCTCTCGAAGAAAGAGTTAGATTAAGTTCATTATCCCACTGTTTTGGCGATATTTTAGTTCCAGTTGAAGAAGTTGTGGAAATGAAAGATGGAGTAAAACGTAAGAGTGATCGTAAACTTTATCCCGGTTACGTTCTAGTTCAAATGGACATGAACGATGAAGCATGGCATTTAGTAAAAAATGTTCCAAAAGTTATGGGATTTATCGGTGGTAGTGAACGCAAAAGTAAAGATAAATTCGTTCCGCCAACTCCGATTTCTGATAAAGAAGCTGAAGCCATTTTGCAACATATTCAAGATGGAGCACAAAAACCACGACCAAAAGTATTATTTGAAGTAGGTGAAGTGGTTCGTGTCATTGATGGACCTTTTAACGATTTTAATGGTGTAGTTGAAGAAGCTAACTATGAGAAAAATCGATTACGAGTTGCCGTAAGGATTTTTGGACGTTCAACCCCAGTTGAATTAGAATTTGGACAAGTTGAAAAAGAATAATTACTTAAACGGGGAGCTGTTAAAGCGTTTTACCCGGTACTTAGGAAAACAAAATGGCAAAAAAAGTACAAGCATATATTAAACTGCAAGTAAAAGCAGGTCAAGCTAATCCAAGTCCACCAGTTGGACCAGCTCTAGGTCAGCATGGTCTTAACATAATGGAATTTTGCAAAGCATTTAATGCTAAAACCCAGAATTTAGAACCTGGAATGCCTACTCCTGTTGTTATTACAGCTTATTCTGATCGTAGTTTTACCTTTATTATAAAAACTCCTCCAGCTTCAATTTTGTTGAAAAAGGCAGCTGGTGTTAAAAGTGGTAGCAAGACACCTCATACTGATAAAGTTGGTAAAGTGACTAGAGAACAAGTTGAAGAAATTGCTAAAACTAAAATGGCAGACTTAAATGCTAACGATTTGGATGCTGCTGTAAAAATTATTGCAGGTAGTGCTAGAAGTATGGGAATAGTAGTGGAGGGATTATAAATGGCAAAGCTAAGTAAACGTGCGAAAATAATTAAAGATAAAGTACAACCTGGCAAATCTTATCCAATTGAAGAAGCATTTGAAATATTGAAATCAATTCCTCCAGCTAAATTCGTTGAATCAGTGGATGTTAGTGTAAATTTAGGAGTTGATCCACGTAAATCAGAACAGGCAATTCGTAGCTCTACAGTATTGCCTAATGGTACAGGAAAACAAGTTAGAGTAGCAGTATTTGCCCAAGGTGATAAAGCTACAGAGGCTACAGAAGCAGGCGCAGATATAGTTGGGTTTGAAGATTTAGCTAATCAAGTTAAAAAAGGTTTTTTAGAGTTTGATGTTGTAATTGCATCTCCTGATACCATGCGGGTTGTAGGCCAGTTAGGTAAGATTTTAGGCCCTCGCGGTTTAATGCCAAACCCCAAAGTTGGTACAGTTACTCCTGATGTAGCAACAGCAGTTAAGACCGCTAAAGCCGGTCAAATACGTTATCGTACTGATAAAGCAGGTATTATTCATTGTATTATCGGTAAAGTTTCATTTAGTTCCAAGGAATTGCATGAAAATTTAAAAACTTTAATTACCGATTTGAATAAAATAAAACCTAGTACTGCAAAAGGTGTATATATGCAGAAGATTACCGTGTCCACAACGATGGGACCTGGTATTTTAGTTGATCAATCGACTTTATAAGATACTTAATTTTATACCGACTTTGTGCTACTGGATTTATTCCAGCAGTCATCAAAGACCGTAGGTTCTTAATAAATCCTACGTAGATGGCAAACCTTTGGTTTGCTTGTTATTATAAACCTAGGAGAACGTTAATGCCGCTTAAATTAGATGATAAGCGAGCTATCGTTGCCACCGTTAATGAAATTGCTAGTACTGCTCATTCTGCGGTTGCTACCGAATATCTTGGTATGACTGTCACAGAAATGACTGACTTGCGGAGAAAAGCACGGAAAGCTGGTGTTTACTTACGTGTAGTGAGAAATACTTTAGCTAAAAGAGCTATTGCTGGTACTGAATTTGAGTGTTTACAAGAAGCTCTAGTTGGACCGATTGTATTGGCATTTTCTATTAACGATCCAGGTGCAGCAGCACGAGTTATTGATGATTTCAGCAAAACTAACAAAAAATTAGTGGTTAAAGCTATTGCTATTGGTGGTAAATTACTACCAGCTCAATCAATAACTGAAATAGCTAAATTACCAACTTATGACGAAGCTGTTAGTATGTTGATGTCAGTTATGCAAGCACCTATTGGTAAATTGGTACGTACCCTCGCTGAACCTCATACTAGACTTGTGCGTACAATAGCTGCAGTAAGCGATAGTAAACCATCTTAGGAATTTCATAGAAATTTCAAATCAGAAATTAGGAGATTTATTTATGGCAGTAGCCAAAGAAGATATTTTAGATGCCATTGCTGATATGTCAGTTATGGAAGTAGTAGAACTTGTTAAAGCAATGGAAGATAAGTTTGGAGTTTCAGCAGCAGCACCAGTTGCAACAGTTGCACCTCCTGCTGGTGGCGGTGAAGTTGCTTCTGCAGCAGAACAAACTGAATTTACAGTATCTTTAACCAGTTTTGGTGAAAAGAAAGTTCAAGTCATTAAAGCTATTCGTGGTATCACTAGCTTAGGTCTTAAAGAAGCTAAAACTTTAGTTGAAGGAGTTCCTTCAGTTGTCAAGGAAGATATTCCTAAAGATGAAGCTGAAAAGATCAAGAAAGAACTTGAAGAAGTTGGTGCTACTGCTGAAATCAAATAACTATTTTATATATGTTTCCTATGAGGAAGCATATAACTGGTTAGTAATAAATTACTAACCATTTTATAAAAAATACTATTTAAAGTTACCACACAGCTGGAACTTATTCGATAGTAACTGACAACAATCCCAACCTCCTCTCAAGGGAGATAACTTGTTTTAGTTATATTACCTTGAATCAAGAATTCATGCAGTTTTTCAAAATTAGTTGATGACAACTATGCCCTACTCGTTTACTGAAAAAAAACGCATTCGTAAAAGCTTTGGGAAATATCCCAGTATATTAAAAGTACCTTATTTGTTAGCTATTCAGCTTAATTCATATAAGGATTTGCTACAAATAGATACTCCAATAGAAAAAAGATCTGATAAAGGCCTGCATGCCGCCTTTAAATCTGTATTTCCTATAACTAGTTTTTCTGGTCATGCGACTCTTGAATATGTTAGTTATCGGCTTAGTAAACCAACTTTTGACGTTAAAGAATGTCAATTACGTGGTATGACCTACGCCACTTCTTTACGAGTCAAAGTAAGATTAATTATTTATGATAAAGACTCTAAAGCAGTTAAAAATATTAAAGAGCAAGAAGTTTATATGGGTGAAATTCCCTTAATGACTAAAAACGGAACCTTTGTTATCAATGGGACTGAGCGGGTTATTGTATCGCAATTACATCGTTCACCTGGAGTCTTTTTTGATCATGATAGAGGTAAAACTCATACTTCTGGTAAAATTTTATTTAATGCTAGAATAATTCCTTATCGTGGTTCATGGTTAGATTTTGAATTTGATCACAAAGATTGTTTATATGTTAGAATCGACCGTCGTCGTAAGCTACCAGCTACTATTATTCTTCGAGCTTTAGAATTTAATAATGAAGAAATTTTATCTAAATTTTTTGACACTCATAAAATCAAACTAAAAGATAATGATTTTTATTGGCAAATTGATTTTAAACAGTTACGTGGAGAGATCGCTCCTTTTGATATAAAAGATGCAGATGGCAATATAATCGTTCCAGTTGGAAGACGGATTACTCATAAACTAATAAAACAACTACAAAAAATAGAAATAGTTAGAATTCCACAAAATTATTCAGAAGGAAATGCTGATAACTTTTTAATTGGTAAAATATTAGCTCATGACATTATTTCAGCAAATGATGGCGAAGTTATTATTAAAGCTAATGATGAAATTGTAGAAGAGACTTTAATTCTGTTACAAGAACATAAAATTGAACAGTTTGAGGTTTTATATATTAATGATTCAGATCGAGGTCCTTATATCTCCAACACATTAAAAATCGACCCGACTACTAGTCCAGTAGAAGCTTGGGTGGAAATTTATCGGATGATGCGACCTGGTGAACCACCTACGAGTGAATCAGCTAAGACTTTATTTAACAATTTGTTTTTTACTCCAGAACGTTATGATTTGTCAGAAGTTGGACGGATGAAGTTCAATCGTAGAATTGGTAGAAAAAAGACTACTGGTTTAGGAATTTTATCATCAGATGATATCATTGAAGTATTGCGTACTATTAATGATATTCGTAATCATAAAGATGATATTGATGATATTGATCACTTAGGTAATAGACGAGTACGAAGTGTTGGTGAAATGACTGAAAATCAATTCAGAATTGGATTGGTACGAGTAGAAAGAGCAGTCAAAGAACGTTTAAGTCAGCCAGAATCTGCTCAAATGATGCCACAAGAATTGATTAATGCTAAACCAGTCTCAGCAGCTATTCGAGAATTTTTTGGCTCTAGTCAATTATCACAGTTTATGGATCAAAATAATCCACTGTCTGAGATTACCCATAAACGCCGAATTTCAGCTTTAGGGCCTGGCGGTTTAACTCGAGAACGAGCTGGTTTTGAAGTACGTGATGTACATCCAACTCACTATGGTCGTCTTTGTCCAATTGAAACTCCAGAAGGCCCAAATATTGGCTTGATCAATTCATTGGCAAGTTATGCTAGAACCAATTCTTATGGTTTTTTAGAGACTCCATATCGACGAGTTGAAAATGGTAAAATAACTTCCCAGATAGATTATTTATCAGCAATTGATGAAGGTAACAATGTAATTGCCCAAACTAATGCTGCGGTGGATTTGGATGGTAATTTAACCGATACTATGGTTACAGTACGCCATAACAATGAATTTACAGTGAAAAATCGTGAAGAAGTAAATTATATGGATGTTTCACCTAAACAAATTGTATCTGTGGCAGCAGCATTGATTCCATTTTTAGAACATGATGATGCTAACCGAGCTTTAATGGGTTCTAATATGCAAAGACAAGCTGTACCAACTTTGCGATCAGAAAAACCATTAGTTGGCACAGGTATAGAACGTACTGTAGCAATAGATTCTGGAGTGGCAATTATTGCAGAACGTAGTGGTGTTGTAGATTCTGTAGATGCTTCACGTATTGTAGTTCGAGTTGATGAAATTGTTGAAAATACTGAAGAAGAATATTCTGGTTTGGTTGATATTTATAATCTAATAAAATATGTACGCTCGAATCAAAATACTTGCATCAATCAAAAACCTTTAGTACGTCCTGGCGATATAATTAAAAAAGGTGATGTGTTAGCCGATGGCCCCTCCACTGATTTAGGTGAATTAGCATTGGGACAAAATATGCTCGTCGCTTTTATGCCTTGGAATGGTTATAATTTTGAAGATTCAATTTTAATTTCCGAACGAGTGGTTGAAGAAGAACGTTTTACTTCTATTCATATCGTGGAACTCAGTTGTTTAGCTCGTGATACAAAATTAGGGCCGGAAGAAATTACCTCCGATATTCCTAATTTATCAGAATCTGTTCTTAAGAATTTAGATGAAACTGGTATTATTTCTATTGGAGCTCAGGTTAAACCAGGAGATATTTTAGTTGGTAAAGTTACTCCTAAAGGTGAAACTCAGCTTACTCCAGAAGAGAAATTATTGAGAGCTATTTTTGGCGAGAAAGCTTCTGAAGTAAAGGATAGTTCATTACGAGTATCTAGTAGCACTAGTGGCACAGTGATTGATGTGCAAGTATTTACTCGAGATGGAATTGAAAAAGATGCTCGTACTTTACATATTGAAAAGTTAGCTTTAAAACAAGTTAAAAAAGATTTGAATGATGAGTTCAGAGTTTTGGAAAATGATGTGTATAGTCGTTTAGAACCATTATTAATTGGCCAAACAGTAAAAAATGCTTCTCCAGATTTAAATCTTGATACTAAAATAACAGCTGATAACTTAGCTGGTATAGAACAAAGAACTAAATTATTTGAAATACAAGTTCAAGATTCTGAAACTCAAGTTAAAATAGACCAGCTTAACCAACAGCTTAAAGATTATCGTAAGTATTCTGATGATATGTTTAAAGAAAAACATAAAAAACTGGTTACTGGTGATGATTTACCGCCTGGCGTTTTAAAGATGGTTAAAGTTTACTTAGCCGTAAAACGTCAAATTCAGCCTGGAGATAAAATGGCTGGTAGGCATGGTAATAAAGGTGTAGTTTCTATGATCGTTCCAGTAGAAGATATGCCACATACTAAAGATGGTCGACCAGTAGATATCGTTTTGAATCCGCTTGGAGTTCCATCTCGAATGAATATTGGCCAAGTGTTGGAAACTCATTTAGGTTGGGCAGCTAAGACTTTGGGTGAGAAGTTAGAATCATTACTCAAAACTAAAGATAAAATTGCAAACATTCGAGAATTATTGGAAAAAATTTATAATGTTAGTGGTGGTAAAAAGGAAAATATAGCCGGTTTTACTGACGATGAGATACTTGAATTAGCTCATAATTTAAGTAGTGGGGTGCCTATGGCAACTCCAGTATTTGATGGAGCTAATGAAGAAGAAATTAGAGGTATGTTAGAATTGGCTGACTTACCAATCAGTGGCCAAACAACTTTATATGATGGCCGTACTGGCGAAAAATTTGATCGTCCAGTTACAATTGGTTATATGTATATTTTGAAGCTCAATCACTTGGTTGATGATAAAATGCACGCTCGTTCTACTGGACCTTATAGTTTAGTTACTCAACAACCTTTGGGTGGTAAAGCTCAATTTGGTGGTCAACGATTTGGTGAAATGGAAGTCTGGGCTTTGGAAGCTTATGGTGCTTCTTATACTTTGCAGGAGATGTTGACAGTTAAGTCAGATGATGTTAATGGTCGCACTAAGATGTATAAAAACATTGTTGACGGCAATCATCAAATGCAGGCTGGAATGCCAGAATCGTTTAATGTTCTTATTAAAGAAATTCGTTCTTTAGGAATTGATATTGAATTAGAACAAGTTTAATATTAGTCATGCAGGTTAGATTAAAAAAGTTTTAATAAAATTATGCTGTAATCGCCTGCTTGGCTATAAGAGATTTTGTAATAAGTTCGATACTGTTC
>DRQV01000183.1 GCA_011371325.1 Thioploca sp. | reverse complement strand
TATTGTCACGATATATCTTTCTAATAATTTCAATATTATTAATCTTATTGGATTTTTTATCAGTAGCTGTAATGGATTATAAGTTTTACTTATTTTTACCCATTTTATAGTTAAAATTAATTTATCTTTCAACGTGAATTGAGAATCATGAAAAATTTATGGAATGATAGCGAAGCAAATAACTATCAAGATGATTTAGCTTTACGAGTTTATACCTCAAGATTATTAGGACAAGAACCAGCATTAGTATTACACGGTGGTGGTAATACATCAGTTAAGTCTAGTACTGTCAATCTTTTTGGAGAATCAGAGGAAATATTATATGTTAAAGGAAGTGGCTGGGATTTAGCAACGATTGAAGCTGCTGGTTTTGCTCCAGTTAAACTGGCAGTATTAAAAAAATTAGCCGAATTATCTGAATTAAGCGATTTGGATATGGTGCAAACTCAACGTTCTGCTATGACTAATCCCTCTGCTCCCAATCCATCAGTAGAAGCTATTTTACATGCTATTATTCCATTTAAATATGTCGACCATACTCATGCTGATGCAGTTGTAACTGTTACTAATACTGCTAATGGAACTGATCGGATTGAGCAAATTTATGGTAAACGAGTATTAATCATTCCTTATGTAATGCCAGGTTTTGTATTAGCCAAACAAGTTTATGCTATGACCAAAGATATTGATTGGAATCAATTAGATGGTATTATTTTAATGAATCATGGAGTGTTTACTTTTTCTGATGATGCTAAAACTAGCTATACAAATATGCTAAAATTAGTCACTGAAGCAGAAGACTATTTACAACAAAATAGTAATTTAATCGCTAACAATTCAGTTTCAAAAATCGATCCATTAGAACTAGCTAAATTAAGAAAAAATATTTCTAATATTAGAGGTTGTGCGGTAGTTACTAAATTGAATGCTAATGCCAAAAGTTTTTCTCAACGAAAAAATGTAGCAGAGATAGCAACTCGTGGGCCTTTAACTCCAGATCATGTAATTCGTACTAAACGGATTCCAATGATTGTAGGGGAAAATATTGATAATTATATTCAAGCTTATAATAAATATTTCTCTCGCAATACTGATGGTAAATTAACTTGTTTAAATCCAGCTCCTTGTTGGGCAGTTTGGCCACAATTTGGACTGGTTAATTTTGGTCGTAGCTATAAAGAAGCTAGTATTATTGCTGATATTACTAAGCATACAATACGTGCAATTGAGATTGCTGAAGAATTAGGTGGTTGGCAAGCATTACCAGAAGCAGATATTTTTGCGGTTGAATATTGGCAATTAGAACAAGCTAAACTTGGTAAACAAGGTTCTGCGTTAAATCTACAAGGAAAAATAGCATTGGTAACTGGAGCTGCTAGTGGTATTGGTAAATCATGTGTAGAAGAGTTACATGCTCAAGGAGCAGCAGTTATAGCTGTAGATAGAAATCCAACGATTACCAAACAATTTAATCAACCTGATATTTTAGGCATTGTCTGTGATATTACTGTCACTGAAGATATTCAAAATATGGTTGAAACTGCGGTAAGGCAATTTGGTGGATTGGATATTTTAATAAGTAATGCAGGAACTTTTCCTTCTAGTACTAAAATTGCAGATATGAATGCAACTGCTTGGGATGCAAGTTTGGCAATCAATTTAACCAGTCATCAACGATTATTAACTGTTTGTTCGCCATATTTAGCAGTTGGAATTGATTCGGCAGTGGTTATGATTGCATCTAAAAATGTTCCAGCTCCTGGGCCAGGTGCTTCTGCTTATTCAGTTGCTAAAGCAGGTCAAACTCAACTAGCTAGAATAGCAGCTTTAGAACTTGGTTCAACTGGAGTCAGAGTTAATGTTTTACATCCAAATGCAGTTTTTGACACTGGAATCTGGACTGAAGAAGTGTTGACAAAAAGAGCTGCTCATTATGGTATAACAGTGGAAGAATATAAAACTAATAATATTTTACAAACTGAAGTTACTTCAAAGGATGTAGCTAATTTGGCTTGTGCTATGGCAGGGCCTATTTTTGCTAAAACAACGGGAGCCCAAGTTCCAATTGATGGTGGCAATGAAAGAGTAATTTAAAATCCAACTGACGGATGTAGGGGTAATCCATTGTGGTTACCCTAAAATAATTTCTTAAATTAAGAACAGGATTATAATTATGCCATTAAACTGGTTTGCCTTTATTTTAGTGTTTGTAGCTTTAGCTATATTGGCTGTAATAATATTTCTTTTAATAAGAAGTATTCATTTTGTACCTCAAGGTATGAAATATACAATTGAAAAACTTGGAAAATATGCTCGTACTTTAAATCCAGGTTTCAGTTTTACCATACCATTACTAGAAAAAGTTAGTAATAAGATTGATGTTCGTGAAAAAGTAATGGATGTGCCACGACAAGATGTTATCACCAAAGATAATGCGATGATCACGGTTGATGGAGTAGTATTTTGGCGAATTTTTGATGCAGAAAAGGCTACTTACAGAATTAGTAATTTAGCTGATGCGATTATGCAATTAACTGTAACTAATATCCGTAATGTGATGGGTTCTATGGATTTGGATGATTTACTATCTAAACGTCACGAAATTAATAATGTATTATTGCAAGATATTGATGAAGCAACCGATCCTTGGGGAATAAAAGTAGAACGAGTGGAAATAAAGGATATTACTCCACCGGAAGATTTAGTTAATTCTATGGCTAGGCAGATGAAAGCTGAACGGAATAAAAGAGCAGCAATTTTAGAAGCTGAAGCATCACAATATGCCACGATAAAACAAGCTGAAGGTGAAAAAAGATCCATGATTCTTAAAGCTGAAGGTCAGAAAGAATCTGAAATTTTGGAAGCTGAAGGTTATAAAACTGCTGAAATTTTAAGGGCTGAAGCTCATAAGCAAGCTAATATATTAGAAGCCGAAGTACAAAAAGATTCTGCTATTTATGAGGCTACAGCTATTGAACGTAAAGCAGAAGCTGAAGCAAGAGCTACTGAATTAGTTTCTAAAGCTATTAAAGAGGGTGATATTCAAGCAATTAATTATTTTATTGCTCAAAAATATGTGGATGCTCTCAAAAGTATAGCTAGTGCTGATAATCAAAAATTAATTATGATGCCACTTGAAGCTACTAATTTAGTCAGTTCTATCAGTGGAATTGGAGAAATAGCCAAAGAAATTTTTATTAATAAACAAAAATCAACTGAATCTGAAATTAATCTTGAGGAATAGCAGTGATTGGTAAAGATAAATCAAAATTACTACCTTCTCCAAATTTACTTTTTACTTTTATTTTACCGCCTAACATTTTGGTAAATTGTTGAGTTATAACTAAACCAAGACCAGTACCACCATATTTACGAGTAGTTGATGAATCAGCTTGAGTAAAGGGCTGGAATAGTTTTCCTATTTGTTCCTCTGTCATGCCAATTCCATTATCTACCACAAAAAAATGTACCCATTCTGCTTCACGTTTTATTTCCAAACTGATAATTCCATTTTCAGTAAATTTAGCTGAATTACTAATAAAGTTATATAACATTTGACGTAATTTAGTAAGATCGGAATAGATTTCACCCAGATCATCATCATATTTTACTTTAAGAATATTATTATTTTTTTCTACCAACGGTTGAACAGTAGATACAACATCATCTATTATAATTTTAAGTTCAAAAGTTTCCAGATATAAATCCATTTTACCAGCTTCAATTTTAGATAAATCTAACACATCATTTATTAAGCCCAATAAATGTTTACCCGACGAACTAATGCGTTTTAAATCTGGAATAAAAAAATCTTGTTTTAAATCTTCAGCTTCCTCTTGTAACATTTCGCTATAACCAATTATAGCATTTAAAGGTGTGCGTAATTCATGGCTCATATTTGCCAAAAAACTACTTTTAGCTCTATTAGCTTCTTCAGCTTGATTCTTAGCATCTAATAATTCGGCAGTACGTTCCTTAACTCGTTGTTCTAACTTATTGCGAGCTTCTAATAATTCACTAGTTCGTTCTTGAACTTTACGTTCTAAATCATGTTTGTGTTGCCGATCTTGATCTATAAAACGGATGTAAGATTTAATT
>DRQV01000182.1 GCA_011371325.1 Thioploca sp. | reverse complement strand
TTAGTAACTACTGAAACACTGCTAAATGCCATAGCCGCCGCTGCTAAAGCCGGGTTTAAAGAACGTAATATTATTGGTACAGTAGCGAAAGGATATAATGCACCCATTGCGATTGGAATTAATAACACATTATAACCAAATGCCCAGAATAAATTTTGTTTAATGACTCGCATGGTTGCTTTACTGAGAATAATTGTTTCGGATACAGAACGTAAATCACCTCGCATTAAAGTAATATCAGCAGTTTCCATCGCTACATCTGTACCAGTACCAATAGCAATCCCAACATCAGCTTGAGCTAATGCAGGAGCATCATTGATTCCATCTCCAACCATTGCAACTAAGCCTTTATTTTGTAAACGTTTTATTGTCTGGCTCTTTTGTTCTGGTAAAACTTCAGCTATTACTTGAGTAATTCCCACTTGTTTAGCAATTGCTATTGCAGTAGCTTTATTATCACCAGTTAACATAACTACTTGTAAACCCAAATTTTGCATTGTGGCAATAGCTTCTTGAGAGCTTTCCTTCACTGTATCAGACACTGCAATCAAGCCCACTAATTTATCATCCACAATCACTTGCATTACAGTTTTAGCTTCATTTTGTAGTTTATCTACTATATTTGTAAAACTATCTGGCATATCAAGCAATTTACTTACAGATATTTTTTTATTTTCTATCATAGCCACAATACCTTGACCGCTTATTGCGGTAAATTGTTGTGGTTCTGTTAAGGAAAGCTGTTTAGCAAGAGCTGCTTGCACAATTGACTCACCAAGTGGATGTTCGCTACCACGTTCTGCTGAGGCTGCTAATCGCAAAATTTCATCTTCTGCTAACTGAGCTAATGTAATAATATCTGTCACAGTTGGCTTGCCATTAGTAATAGTACCAGTTTTATCTAGAACAATTGTTTTAAGTTTATGAGCTTGTTCAAGGGCTTCACTATTTTTAAATAGAATTCCTTGTTCTGCTCCTTTGCCGGTTCCAACCATAATTGCAGTTGGAGTAGCCAATCCTAATGCACAAGGACAAGCTATTACTAAAACAGCTACCATTCTAATCATTGCATCAGTAAAATCAGTTCCAACTCCAAACCACCAGATTAATAAGGTAATGATAGCAATTAAAATAATAATTGGTACAAAAATACTAGCAACTTTATCAGCTAAATCTTGGATGGGAGCTTTGCTACCTTGTGCTTCTTGGACTAAACGAATAATTTGAGCCAAGGCTGTTTCAGAACCAATTTTAGTTGCAACAATTTTTAATAAACCTTGCTGATTTAGAGTAGCCCCAATAACAGTATCATCAGGTTGTTTTTGAATTGGTAAGCTTTCTCCGGTCAACATGCTTTCATCAACTGAGGAACTGCCCTCAATCACTTTGCCGTCAACTGGTATTTTTTCTCCAGGCCGTACTATAATAATATCACCAACTATAACTGATTCAATCGCAATATCACTTTCCACTCCATTACGAATCACTCTAGCTGTTTTAACCTGTAAACCAATCAATTTTTTAATAGCAGAACCTGTTTTACTTTTTGCTTTAACTTCTAATAATTGACCTAGTTTTATCAAGGTAATTATCAGAGCGGCAGTTTCAAAATAAACATGTTCGCCAAAATTAGTATTTAATAACACAGCTAGGCTATAAAAAAATGCTACTGATGAACCCATTGCAACCAATACATCCATATTAGCAGCTTTATTTTTCAGGGATTTCCACGAACCAACATAATAATCCCAACCGACATAAAATTGCACTGGTACAGCCAGCAAAAACATCAACCAATTTATATAACTATCATAACTCCATGCACCTAACAAATTAAAATCTCGTCCCATACTAAGCAAAAATAAAGGTAAAGTGAAAGCTACTCCTAACCAAAATTTATAAGTTTGCTTAACTACTTCATTAGATTTAGTTGTTTCTATATTGGTCGTAACAACTTCATAACCAGCTTGCTTAAGAGAATTGCTGATATTATTGGGATTGGTTTGATTTGGCAGATATTCTATGACTGCTGTTTCAGTTGCAAAATTAACGTTAGCAGTTATAATTCCAGGAGTTTTTTTCAATAAAGTTCGTTCCACTGTAGCGACGCAATTGGCACACGTCATTCCAGTGATAGCTAATTCAATTTTAGTAATTGGTATAGCATAACCGATAGCTTCTATTTTAGTGATAATATCTTTCGCTTGTAATAATTTATCATCAAAATTACAGGTTACCTGTTCAGCAGCATAATTTACGTTAACTTCTATAATACCAGGCATTTTTTTTAAATTACGTTCAATTGTATTAGAACAGTTTGTACAGGTCATTCCTGTTATTGGTAAAGTAAGTTCTGGCATAATTAATAAGATGTTGTCATTTTTGTATAAACGTGAATCTAGGAATATTTGAAATAATTTCCGTCTCCATGAAACCTAAATTAGTATACTTTTAAAGATAATATTATGATGGATATTTCCACCAACTGAGAGATTTTATATAAGATTATATCTAACGCACAATCCCACGAGTAGATTGCCGTAAAAAACTAGTCAACTGTTGAACTTCTGGATATTTAACACCTAATTCTGCTAAATTTTCAATGGCTTGATCGGTAGTTAAATTTTGTTTATAAATTATCTTATAGGCTTGATGTAGAACTCGAACTAGTTCATTACTAAAACCTCTGCGTTTCAAACCTTCCTTATTAATACCATAAGCTTTAGCACGATTACCCCATACAGTAACAAAAGGAGGAACATCTTTAAAAATCAAAGAATTAGCCCCAGAAAAACTATGTTCTCCCAACATACAAAACTGATGAACTAAAGTAAAACCACCTAAAATAACATGATCCGCAATTTGTACATGACCAGCTAGAGAAGCACCGTTAGCAAAAATAGTATTATTACCAATTTGACAGTCATGGGCAATATGACAGTAGGCCATGATCCAATTATCATTACCAATTCGAGTAACATGCCCACCTTGAATTGTACCACGATTCATAGTGCAATATTCTCTAATTTCATTACGATCTCCAATTTCTAAGTAAGTATTCTCATTATCATCATATTTTTTATCTTGTGGAATCTCCCCTAAAGATGCGAATTGATAAATATTATTATCCTGGCCAATTGTGGTTGGACCTTTAATTACTACATGCGGACCTATCTTAGTACCGGCAGCAATTTTCACATTGGCATCAATAACCGAAAATGGACCAACTTGAACAGTGGAATCAAGTTCTGCTTTGGGATCAATTAAGGCGTGAGGTGAAATCAATCTTCAATATCTCTTTTCATACACATAATATCCGCACTGGCCACTATTTTATCATCAACTTTAGTTGTGCCAGTATATTTCCAAATTCCCCGTACTACTCTAGTTAATTTAACTTCAACTAACAATTGATCACCGGGTTCAACTGGTTTTTTAAAACGAGCTTTATCAACTCCTACTAAATAATATAACGAATTATCTTCTGGTTGTAACTCAGCAGTTTTAAATGACAAAATTCCAGTAGCTTGAGCCATAGTTTCTATTAATAAAACACCCGGCATCACTGGTCGATGAGGAAAATGGCCTTGAAAATAAGGTTCATTAAAAGTGACATTTTTAATAGCTGTCAAGTATTCACCAACTTTATAATCAATTACTCGATCTATTAATAAAAACGGATAACGATGATGTAAATGTTGAAAAACCTGATGGATATCCATACTATTCATAAATTATTTTCCAAGTTTTTTTAAACGTTGAGCCATTTCATTAAGTTGTTTAAATCTAAGGTAATTTCTATGCCAATGTTGATTAGTTTCAATAGGAGTTCCAGATGAATAGACCCCGGGTTTGCGGATCGATCTAAGCACTATTGAACCACCAGTAACACAAACATTATCAACTATTTCCAGATGGCCAGAAATTCCAACTCCACCACCAATTAAACAATTTTTACCTATTTTAGTACTGCCAGCTATTCCTACACAACCAGCGATAGCAGTATTTTCTCCGATTTGGACATTATGAGCTATTTGAATTAAATTGTCCAGTCTAGCTCCATCGGCTATTATAGTATCTTCCAATGCTCCTTTGTCCACAGTAGTGTTAGAACCAATTTCCACATCTTCACCAATTAAAACTCCCCCAAGTTGCGGAACTTTAATCCATTTTCCATTATCATTGGCATTGCCAAATCCATCCGAACCAATGACAGCTCCAGGGTAAATTACGGTTCTTTGGCCAATTTTAGTTCCAGAACATAGGGTAACATTAGGTTTTATCTGGCAATTAGCCTTAATTTCAACTCCAGATTCTACAACACAACCAGAATTAATTTCAACTCCTTTACCAAGTTTAGCCCCAGCTTCAATAACTACTTGTGGGCCTATATATACACTATCATCTAAAATTGCATCTGGACTAACATAAGCACTGGGATGGATTTCGGGAGTTTTAATTATTATTGGATTAAATAGATTAGCAACTTTGGCATAACCCAAATATGGATTATCCATAACCAATTTAGCTACTTTACAAAATTTTTTATCTTTTTCTGCCAGAATAACTGCCGCTGCTTGAGTTTTGCTAAGTTCATTACGATATTTCCTATTGGAAAAGAAACTAACTTGTTGTTGGTTGGCATTATTTAATGGAGCTATTCCAGTAATAACTTGAGAACTAGAAGCTATTAATTCTGCTCCTATTTTGTTGGCTAGTTCGGTTAGGGTTATTTGCATTTTAACCAGTTATTCATTAACATGTATTAAGCTAATATTTTTATTTATAAGCCAGCGGTGGGCAAGGGTACGAAACCCACTGTTATAAAGTTATTTAAGGACATCCTAGCTAAGTACAAAATAAATTGTAATATTTTGGAAATTATTTGTCAAACTATAAAATATCCAAGATACTATAATTTATGTTATTTAATGTCAGACTGGTTAATTTAAAATTAACTTGGCTTGCAAAATAATCACTGTGATAATAAGCCTCTATTACGAATCTATTAGTAGATTCTGAGGGACTAAATATTTTATTTGCAAATTATACGATTTCTGCTATAATTACCACATAACATAATAATTACTCCAAAAGTATATTAAAAATGTTATAAAAAGCGGTAGTGTCCTAACTAAGCACTCGTCAAAGTAACTAAAGTTTGGGACACCGCCGCCCTCCCCATCCACTCCATAAAAATGATAAATATTATACTTTCTTGTCTGAATTATGATTTACCTGATTTTAGTATTTTCAGGACGAAAGTAATAAAAACTCATTATAAAAATTATATAAAATAAGCTTTCAGGTTATCCGATAATTATGACTTGCAAGAGTTGGGAAGGTATTTATCATCCATAGTAGTTTGGCAAGTATTGCTCTGTTTGCTAGAGCTACACTCCCATTTTTCACTTTCAGACCATTCCCAAGCTAATACGGTGTCATCAAAACCTATTAATTCACACTTATAACAAGGAGCAGGCTCTGGTTCAAATGAAATCCGTGAAATGTAGTTACCATCAATCACATCAACATACTCACTAAGCTCATTAGGAATAATAACGGTTGCATTAATTTCAAAAGAAGCTGGCCAATTACCTCCTTCAGCGAAGGACAATGTAGCATTATTCTTAAAACCCGTAAATGACATGTGACATGCAGATACCTTAGATTCAGCAATGTAGTTATTGTAAAAAGGAATAGCAACAGCAGCTAAAATACCGATAATTGCAACCACAATCATCAGTTCAATAAGCGTGAAACCATGTTTGAGTGAATCTAAATTTACGTCCTGTTTATAAATTGTACGATTTCTGCTATAATTACCAAATAACATAATAATTACTCCATAAAGTATATTAAAAGTGTTATAAAAAGCGGTAGTGTCCTAACTAAGCACTCGTCAAAGTAACAAAGTAACTAAAGTTTGGGACACCGCCGCCCTCCCCATCCACTCCATAAAAATGGGAAGTATTACACCCAACTTAAGCTGAGTCTAATTCGGTATATGCCATCGCTTTAATTTAAAAAATATCGTAAAACTATGTTTTGGTTTATACATATAGCGATGTTTGTAAGATAAATTCTACAAATACGATAATAAAAACCTGTTCGATGGTCTTGAAACAAATTCCATTATAAAATAATGGGCAAATATCATTCCAATTTTTAACTCGTTGATTTACAATGATTTGATAAAAATGGTTTAAAAAAATGTGTTGAAAATCAACAGGTGATATTTTATAATTCCACAGTTTTGGTTTGTATATTATTGATATTAAACAATATTATAAGAATAATTAAATGTATTGAAAATCAGCAGATGTGTTGAAAATCAGTAGGTATAGTTAAGTAACTTAATTATTAAACAATAGTATGGAGTTGATACAAATATTTATTTTGAATTGGTATTTTAACTCGTAAGGTGTATAAACGAAGCGTCATACACCAAAACATAATGAGACAATTAAGGTGCATGATGCTTCGCTTATGCACCCTATCAAATTACTACTAAATTACTCAGTAATAAAAACTCATTAGGAAAGTTAATTTTTCTAAATAGGGAAATACCTATAAATAACTATGGAACTGTAAAATAACCAACATTGGAGTAATCGCTTTCAACTTTATTTCCATAAGCTCTTATTGCAATGAACAAAGCTAGACCAGGTGGTAACTCAATCGAAAAACCAATTTTATTACCCATATTAATAATTCCAATATTATTTACATCTGGTTGTCCAGTACTATCAGCCGGTGCATAATACAATTTATAACCTACTGCTCCAGCTACTTTATTCCATGATACAGTTACAGTCTTCCAAGGATCAGAACTACCAATATTTTTATTAATAAATACAGTGGGAGCTGCTAAGGCTGGTACAGCACCAGATTTATAAACTAATATTTTAGAAGAGAAGGGTTTTAACTTAATATTACCTTGGATATTTTTACCATCTAAATCCCGATAGGTAATTCCACGTAAAGAAATGGTTTCTTCTTTAATGGTAGGGTTAATAAATATTTTTGACCTTTCAGTTGGTTCCATAGCTTTTTTCAAACTAACTTTAAATAACGATAAATCATCTATCCAATAATCAGGATCACCTTTAACAGAATAGAAAAACATTCTTACATCGCCTTTTATACCATTAGCTTGAAAGATATATGAATGAGTTTTTTTCTCAGGCCCAACTGGAAAAACCATTTTATCGCCAAATCCTTTGCTAGAATTTTCATTGATTTTTTCTTTGTGACCAACCTGTATAGAAGTATAGTCATCACTCATAATACTAAACTGAAATAAATAATACTGTCCTTCTTCCAATGGAATTGGAACTCCACTATTGACTCTAGTTCTGGGGTCTTTAGAAGTTGTTTGAATTCTGAGTGCTTTACCATTCATTCCAGATTTATTTTCTGCCGAAATAATTCCAGTAGCAACTTCCCAAGGTGCTGTAGCAGAATCAAAAGTAGAATTAGTAATATAATTACCACTCAATTTATCTTTAGCTTCATACAAATCATCACCAACTTTAATTACAGCCCATTTTTCTAAGTCTGTTTTAGTATTAGCATCCTGTTTAGATAAATTTTTATAGCTTTCCAAACTGAGAAACCTATTATATGGAGCTGTTTTCTGCCATCGCCAAATGATACTACCAGCAGAATCTCCGGCTTCATTACTGAGATATCGACCAGCATAACGATTAAAGGAATATGGATTACAGTAGTAATTATTAGCAAACTTTCCATATTTGAAGTTATTCTTGTTATTGGCATTTTGTCGCATTACCCATGAAAATGGATCATTAGCGTAAAAAATATTATTTTTAACCGTATATTTTAAATTACCAGAAAAATCTTTCGGAATGCCAAATTTAGCTTGATACAAATTATTGTTATAAAAGGTATTATTTCTTAAAATAGTATTTTTACTATTAACACTAGAATGGAAAGCTTCG
>DRQV01000181.1 GCA_011371325.1 Thioploca sp. | reverse complement strand
CTTAAAATTTTAATCATTTAGTCTAACCAACAATCGTTCATGAATATTCTCAAATCCACCATTACTCATAATCACAACATGATCACTATCTTTAGCAGTCGATACCACATGATCCATTATAAATTCAACATTATCAAATGTTTTTGCATTAGGTAATGCTTCGGATAAATTAAATCGATTATATAAAATAATTTCATCAGCAATATTTAAAGCAGCAACTAATTGGTTATTATGAATATCCATTTTCATCGTGTTAGAGCGAAACTCCACAATTGCAATGATCTTTTGCTGCCCAACTTTATGGCGTAATCCATTCAGCGTAGTAGCTATGGCAGTTGGATGATGGGCAAAATCATCATAAACACTGATACCATTTATTATTCCACGTAATTCTAATCGGCGTTTTACATTCTTAAACTTACTTAATGCCGTACAAGACTGTTCAATATTTACATCAACATGATTAGCACTTGCTATTGCAGCCAAAGCATTATCAACATTATGTTGCCCAATTAAATCCCAGTTTACTGTTGCAAGCTGATTTTGATAATTTACTTCAAAATTGCTATTATCCGAAGTTAATGATTTAGCTGACCAATCACCACCAACAAATGATTCTAATGGAGTCCAACAACCTTGTTCTAATACATAGTCTATAGCAATATCTGATTTATTATGAATAATTAATCCAGTGCTAGGTACAGTTCTTACTAAATAATGAAATTGCTGTTGGATTGCGGCTAAATCTGGAAAAATATCAGCATGATCATACTCTAAGTTATTTAATACCAAAGTTTTAGGATGATAATGAATAAACTTGGAACGTTTATCAAAAAAAGCACTATCATATTCATCGGCTTCTACCACAAAAAATTTACCAGTACCTAATCTAGCTGATACCCCAAAATTTTCGGGAATTCCACCAATTAAAAAACCTGGATTTAAACCTGCATCCTCCAAAATCCAAGCCAACATACTAGAAGTTGTAGTTTTTCCATGAGTACCAGCCACTGCCAATACCCAGTATTTGGATAAAACATGTTCCGCCAACCACTGTGGGCCTGAGATATAAGCTAAACCTTGGTTAAATACTGCCTCAACTTCTGGATTGCCACGAGATAAAGAATTGCCTATAATAACGTAGTCAATAGTTGGCATTAAGTTTGCTTCTGAATAGCCGTTATAACATTTAATTCCTAATTTATTCAATTGGATACTCATAGGAGGATACACAGCTGCATCACTACCAGTAATCATGTGACCTTGTTGTTTAGCTAAAATCGCAATCCCGGCCATGAAAGTACCACAAATTCCCAATATATGTATGTGCATTATTTTACCATTGGTATAATTTGGTTCAAAACACTAAAAGTCAAAATTGATATAAATATAGTCAAAGCAAAACTGGCAAACATTGGTACCTCTAAAGAATTACGCAAAATATGGGCATAAACGATAAAATTCCATATTACAAGTACAAATAATAACAATACTAACAAATCTGCTTGATTATTGCTCAAACCCTTTTGCCCAATCATAAATACTAATGGGATCATCGGTATTCCAAATAATACATTAATACCTGCTAATGCGGTTATAGTTTGGGTAATTCTTGTTGAACGAGAAGTGATATATAATAAACTTCCTATCAATACTATGAGTAAACCAGTATCTATAACAGATGACAATAATGCTTTTGCCAATGATATTTGTATTAATGATTGTATTAAACTAATAAGTGTATAAACTACCAAAGTTAAGATTAATAAAGTCCTTGAAGCTGGTAAATCTTGTGGACCTAAACGTAAACGACAAATATCAAAAAAAGCTCGTGTAATAATGTTCAATGAGTTCATATTGTTAAAATTGGGTAAATCCTATATATTGTACTTTATAAAAATGGTAGAGTATAGTTGCAATTAGTTAGTATAATAATATATTTATCAGTATAAATTATACTCAAATATATTTAATATTTATAATTAAGGATTTTCCTTATAGACAGATCATAAATTGTTTATCTATACTTAATATTACTTATAACCTATAATTGTAATATGAATTTATAAATTTTGAAACTTATTCTAAAATCTTTATTGAATTTCATGTAAGGTTTAAAATATAAAAATAAAGGTAGGTTCTTTGTAATTAGCTGAAATTTTAAAAAGACTAAATTTAAATTATTATTAATATAATGGAACATTACTTATGAAAAAGAAACAATTAACGGTAGCAATTCAAGCTGCTCTTTTGTCGTTATCACTTGGCGGAATAGTAACTACTGCTCCAGTATTTGCGGAAGATAATGTAGATACTTCTATTAAAGATACCACCACTGATGGTAATAGTGATACAAAATCTGCTGATCTTAATATAAATGTAGAAGATGATGGCAGTGTGGTTATAACTGATAGTGATAAAAATTCGATTGATATAACCGATTTAAATGATGGAGAAATCGAATCATTACTTGAACAAGTTGCAGCATTATCTGATGACGAATTAGAAACTCTTCTTTCTGATTTAGATTTTGTAAAATTTTTAGTTGATAGTAATGATAAACTTGGAATACTAACTGAATCTCAAGTGGAAATCCTTAGTGCAAATGTACAAGATGACTCTGATGCAAAGGATGATTCTGATGTAAAGGATGATTCTGATACAAAAGATGATTCTGATACAAAAGATGATTCTGATGCAAAAGATGATTCTGATGCAAAAGATGATTCTGATACAAAAGATGATTCTGATGCAAAAGATGATTCTGATACAAAAGATGATTCTGATGCAAAAGATGATTCTG
>DRQV01000180.1 GCA_011371325.1 Thioploca sp. | reverse complement strand
TCGATAACAACTTCTTTAACTTGCCCTTGTTTAATATCGTTAATAAATTTAGAATAATTTATAACTATTGGAGGTGGTTTTTGCGAACCAAAGTTATTGAATACCATCATTAAAACTAATGCAATTACTACCCATAATAAAAGATTTTTTACTATATCATTATTCACAGATGTGCCTCTTGATTAAAAATTACTTAAGATTTTATAATAACAGTTTTTGGATTTTTTATAAATCTAGTGTTATAACTAATTCAATAATTGGTAATATTTTATTGATAATTAAGAAGTAATTACTATTGTATTAACTACATTTTGTCAAGAAAATTTTTTCCAACTAAATAAACTTCAGCTGATCTAGCTCGTGAAGCTTCCGGTTTGCGAGTAACAACTTTTTTAAACTGTTGCCTTAAATCTTTAATATAAAAATCAAAACCTTCGCCCTGAAATACTTTAGTTATAAAATGACCATTTAAAGATAATACCTCATATGCAAAGTCTCTAGCCAATTCAGCCAATAACATGCTACGTGCTTGATCTACATCTTTTACTCCACTGATATTGGGTGCCATGTCAGACATTACAAGGTCAACTTTTTTACCATTTAATAGCTTCAATAATTTATTTAGTATTTCATCTTTTCGAAAGTCACCTTGGACAAAAGTAACATTTATTAATGGTTCCATCGGTAATATATCTAACGCAAATACTTTAAGTTGTTTGTTTTGAACCACCCATTGAGACCATCCTCCTGGAGCTGCCCCTAAATCAACTATCGTCATATTAGAGGTAAATAAATGATCTTGAGCATCAATCTGAGCTAGTTTATATACTGCCCTAGAACGATAACCATCCAAACGAGATTGCTTAACATAAGTATCAGAATTATGTTCTTGTAACCAGTGTTTGCCCATTTTTTTTAACGGTCCCAACTAATAATTGTCTTAATTCAGTTAGTAATTCATCTCTAGTGTAAGAGCCTTTTTGAAACACTGTATTCACTCTATTGCTTAACCACAATCTGTCTTCTGGAGTAATATCTCTAGCTGTCAAAACAACTACTGGAATTGAAGAACATTTTTTATGTTGGCGTAGTTGAATGATGAATTCAAATCCATCTATTTGTGGCATCATTAAATCTAGTAAAATAAGATTTGGTTTAGCTTGTTCTAAACGATGTAAAGCTATTTCTCCATTTTCAGCTTCAATAACTTTCCAACCTCCCTTATGTAGCATTCTTACCATCATTTCTCTAGTAGTATTATCATCTTCTACTACCATTACAGTTTGATTAGCGTCTTCAATATGGTATTTACGCAGTACTTCAATTAATTGAGTACGAGAAATTGGTTTAGTCAAATATTCGGCAGCTCCTAAAGAGTAACCAATATCTTGATCTTCGGTCATAGTCAACATGATTACTGGAATATGTGATAAAGTAGAATTAGATTTTAACTCGGATAATACTTCCCAACCATCCATACCAGGCATCATCACATCTAAAGTAATTGCATCCGGGTGTAATTTCTTAGCTAGTTCTAACCCTTCAGGGCCACTTGCAGCTCCAACTACTCGGTAACCTATTTTACTTAGATAAGCATCTAATAATTTGCGTACTGTTTCGTCATCATCAATTACTAATAGCAAACCACTTTCCACCGGTATATCTGGAATTCTGACTGGAATACTATCAATATCATTAGGTTTAGTTATATGTAAATATGCTGGTATACGAACATTAAAGCTGCTACCTTTACCAAATTTACTATCCACTGCAATAGTTCCACCTAGCATTTTTACAAAATGTTTACTGATTGCCAAACCCAAACCAGTGCCACCATAATCTCTGGATATAGAAGCATCAGCTTGAGTAAATACCTGAAATAAATTGTTTAATTGTTCTTTAGTCATGCCAATACCTTCATCAATTACTTGGATATTGATAAAGTCATTATCTTTTTCTCGGTATTTATGAACTTTTAAGGTGATAATACCTTGTTCAGTAAATTTAGAAGCATTGCTAAGTAAATTAAATACAATTTGCCTAACTTTGGTTAAATCAGTATATACCTCTCCTAAATCATCATCAAATATTATTTTTATAGCATTAGCTTTATTTTCTATTAAAGGATGTAAAGTAGAAATAGTATTTTTAATCATGGTTTTTAAATCAAACCGTTCTGCATACAATTGCATTTTTCCAGCTTCAATTTTAGAAATATCCAAAATTCCATCAATCAAATTCAAGAGATGTTTTGATGCAGCATGTACACTCTTAATATCTTGTAATAAACGTGGTTTTTTACATTCTCTAATTTCTTCTTCTAACATCTCAGTGTAACCGACAATAGTATTCATCGGAGTACGCAACTCATGACTCATATTAGCTAAAAATTGACTCTTAGATAAATTAGCTTTTTCGGCTTTTTCTTTAGCTGATAATAGTTCGGCATTTTTCCATTTTTGTCCACTGATATTTTCGACATAAGACCAAACATAACGTATATTATTTTTTTTCATTATTATGGCTGAAATTCTAATCGGAACATAGTAACCATCTTTATGTTGATATTCTTTTTCTAATGGACCATAACGTTCTCCAATTGTTAAAGTTTGTAATTTTTTTTGTTCATTTTTTATATTTGTTTCTCTGGTAATATCTTTCCAATAATTTAAATTTAGAGCTGATTCAATAGAGTGACCAATCATTTTAGTAAAAGTTGGATTAATAAATTCTATGGTTCCATCTAATTGCCACAAACATAAACCAATAAGTGTAGTATCTAATAAATTTTGTACATCATTTTTTTTCTCGTTAATTTTGTTATAAGAATTTGTGAGATTATTAATATAGCTAACTATATAGTTTAATTCATCAGGCAAATTAGTTAAATTTAATTCTCTATTTGGATATTTAGATATGTTGGTAGTAATTTGAGTAATATTATAAAATATCTGAGTATAAAGAAATTTTAAAATCAAGAATAAAAATAATCCAACACTTATCAAGTTAAGAATTAAACTTGGTATAAGACCAGTTACATAGTAATATTGTATGAATGTAGTTGGTAAAACTACTAAAATACTTAACACTAGTATATATACTATTAATTTATGGAAATTTTTTGACATAATGGCTGACTCATTTTAGAATTATTTTAAGTAATCCTGCATAAGTTATTAACATATTTATACTATTACTGATTTAAAAATAATGTGACTTGTTTGAGTTATATCATAGGTATTATTACACTCAATTAATTTTAAAAAAATCTATT
>DRQV01000179.1 GCA_011371325.1 Thioploca sp. | reverse complement strand
AACGATATTATCGTACCATTAAAAAAATGAACACTCTTAATGATATGTTATTACAGCTATTCCAAGAAGCTATTTTATATGTCAATACCCCAGCATCAGTTTATAAGATAAATAAACGGTTCCAAATCCGTAATAATTTTATTGAAGTAACCCACGATAAAGTATTTTTAAACTATCCGTTTGCCTTATTAGAAATTTTTTTATTAATTCAACAAAATCCGCAAGTAAAAGGGATTCGAGCTACTACTATTCGACTAATTTTACATTATAATTATTTAATTGATAGAGTATTTCGTAAAGAGTTATGTAATCGTAGTTTATTTATTGAGATTTTTCGCCAACCACAAGGTTTGACTCATGCTCTCAGGCGAATGAATCGATATGGAGTTTTATCAGCTTATATTCCAGCATTTGGTAAAATTGCCGGGCAAATGCAATATGATCTATTTCATATTTATACCGTTGATCAACATACTCTATTTGTCGTACGTAATCTGAGACGATTTTTTTTAACAGATTATGAGAACGAATTTCCATTATGTTCTAAATTATCTAAAAATATTCCTAAACCAGAGTTATTATATTTAGCTGGTTTATTCCATGATATTGCCAAAGGTAGAGGTGGTGATCATGCTAAATTAGGAAAATCAGATGCTATTGATTTTTGTAAATTACATGATTTGAGTGATACAGATTCTCGTTTAGTTGGTTGGTTAACTCGCAATCATTTGCTAATGTCCACCACTGTACAACGACAAGATATTTCTGATCCAGATGTGGTAAAAGCTTTTGCTCATCAAATTGAAGAACCAAGTCATCTTGATTATTTATTTTTATTGACAGTTGGTGATATAAGAGCAACTAACTCAAAATTATGGACTAGTTGGAAAGAATCATTATTGACGGATTTATACAATAAAACTCACGCTTTATTACATCAAGGACAAGGTTATGTGTTGAATAAACAATTACATATCCAAGATATTCAAAAAGAAGCTAGAATTTTATTAAATAGATTAGCCTACAGTAAAAGAATTAATCAATTATGGAATGATTTAGGTGATGATTATTTCTTATGTTCATCCCCCAAAGATGTTGCTAAAGAAACTAAGGCTATTTTAACCCATGCAGATTTAGATGTGCCATTAGTATTAGAACGTTGTTCAGCAACTAAAGGTGGAACTGAATTTATTATGATTTATACTCAGAATAAGGATCATTTATTTGCTGAAACCAGTTATTTTTTAGAACAACAAAATTTAACTATTATTGATGCTTATATTATTCCAACTCAGGGTAAATATACTATTAGTGGTTATACTGTAGTTGAAGAAGATGGCAAAAAATTACAATCCAAAGAAAGGGTTACAGAAATTTTATATGGTTTAGAACAAGCCTTAATTCGAGATAACGATGCTTCTTTTGGTCCAATTAACCGTCGTATACCTAGGCAAATGAAACATTTTTCCATACCAACTCAAGTAAATTTTACTCAAGATCATATTAATAATCATACTATTATAGAGCTAATTACCACTGATAGACCTGGAGTATTATCTCGTATAGCTCAAGTATTTGCAAGTTGTGGAGTAAGGGTTAAAAGAGCTAAAATTGCTACTTTTGGAACTAAAGCTGAGGATATATTTTTTATTACCGATTATGAAAACCATGTTCTCTATTCTCCAGAACAACTTGCTTGTTTAAGTAAAGAATTAATAGCATCATTAGATGAAAATATAGCAGTAGATTAGCATTATTTCTAAATTGAGAATAGGAAATAGTTTTTAATACTAGCTATACTGTGTATAATATACTAAAGCGGTAGGGTATTGTAAAATAATTGTGTGCCAGCATAATTTATCACTGAAGGTAGTGGATTAATAAGGAATTTAACGATGAGTGATGAAAAAAGCTTGGCCAAAGCTGGATTGATTTCCCCCTGTAAAAAGGTATCAGTAACATTGCAACTAGACGCTGAAGTATTGAAATGGTTTATGCGACATGAAAATGGTAAAAACCAGATCAATAGTGCCTTGCGAAAGTATATGGAAATCAAAAATAATCAAAGACTTAAACTAGATGATATTAATAATGTTAAAAAACAGTTAATGAAAAATTTTTATACCGAATAAGATAAAATCAGTAACTATAAGATAGTAGGTCGGATTGAATTATAAACTTAGATTAAATTGAGTTCAGACCAACCTACTAATATTTATTTTTTGAATAATTTAATTAAAAAATTTAGTTTTTATTGCTAATAAAGAGAATCTTATCCACACGGCTAAAATAACAGGCCAAAATAATAAGCGTGGATATTGGCTTTGAAAAAACTTGCGGTAAAAGCGTATCATACCCCGGTGTTTATACCATAGTACTTTTATTGGTTGGTTACGACTACAAAATCCTTTTACATGAGTAACTTCAATTGAAGGAATGAATAGAATATTAAAATTTTTGGCTCTAAACCGCATAAACCAATCTAAATCCTCACAATGTAAAAAATACCCTTCATCCATTGGTCCGACAATTTTTATTGCCGAATGACGTACAAACATACAAGCCCCTGAAATACCTTCTATTTCTATTGGCTGGGTTGGTAATGGAGAATTAGTTAATACAAAGCTTTTACAATATCGAGGAAATATTTTATCAAGTAAAAATACTCGAACTAACGCTCGCCAAGGTGTAGGAACACTGCGTCTACATCCAGCTTGTTCAGAACCATCAAGATTACGTACCACACAACCAGATATACCAGCTTTGGGGTATTTATCCATAGTCTTTACAAACAATGTGATAGTGTCTGCTTGAATCAAACAATCAGGATTTAATAATAGTATATATTCACTGGTTAAGTTAGGTAATACCGAATTAATCGCTGGTGCAAACCCTAAATTATCAGAATTTT
>DRQV01000178.1 GCA_011371325.1 Thioploca sp. | reverse complement strand
CGGACAACCAGCTAAAAATATTACAACCAGTAATACTGACCATAATTTGTAGTTAGAATATTGATACATATATACTCCTTTAGTAAAAGCGACTTAAAAAATATTATAAACTTGTTAAAATAGTTTATAACATACCTAGCAGATAACAAATTATTACCTAGTATAACTTAAAAATTGTTATTAAAAAAGTTTGTTAAAAAAATATTAATAATTCTTAATTCCCAATTTTTAATTAAATTCAACAGTAAGATCAATTATTAATTAGCAGTAAATGCGATGCAAAATGAATTATATTATTAGTATTCGATAAATTAGAATTCTTTAATTGCAATATTTTATAAAAACTATCCGAACCATACTAAAAAATTAAATATTATGCCAAAAAATAGAAACAACAGAAGGAATAAAATGAACATGTTACCGTTATTTGAAAATACTAAGGTTAATGTTGTCCAGAATAATAATTTTGTGGAAGACTTCGATGTGTTAGTGGCATGTGAAGATACATTAAAATTTTTAGAAACAATACCAGATAAAACAGTTGAGCTAGTTGTCAGCTCTCCCCCTTATAATATAGGAAAATCTTATGAAGATAGAACAGTTTTTAAGGAATATCTTGGTTTTCAAAAACAAGTTATAGAAGAATGTCATCGAGTGTTGAAAAGCAACGGTAACTTTTGCTGGGAAGTTGGAAACTATATGGAAAAAGGGGAAGTATAACCCTTGGATATTTATTATTTATGATATTTTTAAATTTGATTTATCAATACATTTAAGAAATTGCATAATTTGGCATTTCGGCCATGGATTGCACACTAAAATGAGTATTTTATCAGATTTAAAACGCTATCATGGAGGGATTTAATAAATTGAGACTTTGGATATTCATCCTACTATATTTGATTAATATAGTTGATATTGTCAACTAAATCAAGCATAATAGTTATATCAGTTAAAATTTAAATTCAGGAAACATTATGCCATTATCTCCAGAAAATAAAATCAAGAAATTATTAAGCCAAGTTATAAATTTAATCGAAGAAAAATTCCCGCCAACTCAAGCTAAACAACTTAAAAGCTTTGTCCAGCATTTCTTTAACGTTATTACTCCAGAAGATATACTAGAACGAGGTAATGTAGAAAATTTATACGGAATGACTGTTTTTTACTGGCGGTTTGCTTCCCAATATCTACCAGAGCAAAGTAAAATTCAAGTTTATAATCCTCAGTTTGAACAAGATGGTTGGCAATCTGCTCATACTATTGTCAGTATTTTAGTTAAAGATATACCTTTTTTAGCTGACTCAATACGGATGGCTTTAAATAAACAAGGATTAACTGTTCATCTAATGCTTCATCCAATTTTAAAAACTAAACGAGATGATGCCGGTAAATTAATCGCTATATCAACAACTGGAAATAGTGAATCTATAATCCATTTAGAAGTGGACAGACAAACTGAGGACTCTATCTTACAAAAGATAACTGATGAGCTGAAACAAGTTTTAGCTGATGTACGAATTGCTGTTGATGATTGGCAAGCTATGCAAGCTAAAATGGCAGAAGCTTTTCAAGAATTACAAACTAATCCACCCCCGATTGACCGTAATGAAATCAATGAAGTAAGTGATTTTTTACAATGGGCTAAAACTGATCATTTTACTTTTTTAGGCTATCGGGAATATGAATTATCTGGTAAAGATGATGTATTAGTATTAAGGCGTATAAAAAATACTAGTTTAGGAATCTTAAGAGATGAGGATTCAGATACAATTTCACGTGGATTTGCCCAATTGCCGTTAGAATTACGCAAATTAGCCCAAGAACCAAATTTATTATTATTAAATAAAACCAGTACTTTTTCCACTATTCATCGACCAGTGCGAATGGATTATATAGGGATTAAACGGATTAATTCGCAAGGAATTGTTATTGGTGAAATTCGATTTTTGGGTTTATATACTTCTTCAGCTTATCATCAGTCAACGCTCGAAATACCTATTATTCGGCAAAAAATACAGTTCGTGTTATCACATATGGCTAATAATGGCCATAAAAACCAAGCTTTATTTTATATTTTAGAAACTTATCCTCGTGATGAACTGTTTCAAATTGATTTAGAAACTTTACGGAAGACTACAACAGGTATTTTGCAATTACAAGAACAACAAAGAATTCGCTTGTTTGTATATCCAGATGATTATGGCCGTTATTTCTCCTGTTTAGTTTATATTCCACGAGATCGGTATGACACTGAAATTAGGCAACGTATGCTGAATGTATTGCAAGAAGCTTTTGGTGGAACTCATGTTGATTTTAATGTGCGTTTGACAGAATCAGTGGCAGCTCAAATTCATTTTATTGTTTACACTCCAATCGGCACTTCCACTACATTTGAAATTAAAGAAATAGAACAGCAATTAGTGGAAACAACCCGTTCTTGGACTGATAAGTTACATACTGCTTTGATCGAACATAATGGTGAAGAACAAGGTACTTATTTATCTCGTCATTATGCTAATGTATTTCCAGTTGCGTATCGAGAAGATTTTTCCGCTCATCACGCAATCTATGATATAGATAAGGTTCTGCTGGCAACTGATACTATTAGTATGAGCCTATATAGACCAATTGAAACTTTAGATAATTCTCTACATTTTAAGTTATTTCATCCTCACACTCATATTCCACTTTCCTTAGTATTACCAATGCTAGAAAATATGGGAGTAAAAGTAATTCAAGAACGTTCTTATCAAGTTCGTACCACTACCAATGTATGGATTCATGATTTTGAATTACTGCACAATGAAAGCCCATTACACATAGAACAGGTTAAAGAGGCATTTCAAACTTTATTTGCGAAAGTGTGGAATAATGAAATAAATAATGATGGTTTTAATCGGTTAGTATTATATGCTCAATTAAGTTGGCGAGAAATTGTTATTTTTAGAGCGTATTGGAAGTATTTACGTCAAACTGGAGCAAATTTTACCCAAGAATATGTGGAGCAGGCTTTATTAAATAATCCTAAAATTACTAATTTACTATTGGATTTATTCAATGCCCGTTGTAATCCAGTTACTGATGATAATTCTATCAATATAGTTCAAACTATTAAAACTTTATTAGATTCTGTAACTAGTTTAGACGAAGATCGGATTTTAAGACAATTTTTACAAGTTATCTTAGCCACTTTGAGAACTAATTACTTTCAATCCACATCTACTGGTGAGCATAAGGCATATTTATCTTTTAAATTTGATCCGCATAAAGTTCCAAATCTACCAGAACCACGCCCCATGTTTGAAATTTTTGTCCATTCACCCAGAGTTGAAGGAGTGCATTTACGTGGTGGTAAAGTAGCCAGAGGTGGTTTACGTTGGTCGGATCGGTTAGAAGATTTTCGGACTGAAATACTGGGTTTGGTTAAGGCTCAAATGGTTAAAAATGCAGTGATTGTACCAGTTGGGTCAAAAGGTGGTTTTGTTGCCAAACAGTTGCCAACTGAACGTGATGCAATGCAAGCAGAAGGTATAGAATGTTATAAAACTTTCATTCGAGGATTATTGGATATAACCGATAATATCGTGGATGGCAATATCGTTCCACCAATCAATGTAGTTAGGCATGATGAAGATGATCCTTACTTGGTGGTAGCGGCTGATAAAGGCACGGCAACTTTTTCCGATATAGCCAATGCCATTTCTAAAGAATATAACTTTTGGCTTGGGGATGCCTTTGCTTCTGGTGGTTCATCCGGTTATGATCATAAAAAGATGGCTATCACTGCCAGAGGTGGCTGGGAATCTGTCAAACGTCATTTTCGGGAATTAGGTCGAGATACTCAAACTCAAGATTTTACAGTGGTTGGTATTGGTGATATGGCAGGAGATGTATTTGGCAATGGGATGTTATTATCTAAACATATCAAATTATTAGCTGCTTTTAACCATGCTCATATTTTCTTAGACCCCAATCCTGATCCAGAAATAAGTTGGCAAGAACGTTATCGGTTATTTAATTTGCCACGTTCCAACTGGTCAGACTATAATATTAAACTAATTTCTGAAGGTGGAGGAATTTTTTCTCGCAGCAGTAAATCGATTACTTTATCATCACAAATACAAAATATGTTAGGAACTAGTGCTACCACTTTAACTCCTAATGAATTAATTAGAACAATTCTGAGTGCAAAGGTAGATTTATTATGGAATGGTGGTATTGGCACATATATCAAAGCTAAAACAGAACACCATATTGAAGTTGGAGATCGAGCCAATGATAGCTTACGAATTAATGGGGAAGATTTACATTGCAAGGTAGTTGGTGAAGGTGGTAATCTTGGTTTTACTCAACAAGGACGAATTGAATATGCGTTAAATGGCGGTCGAATTAACACTGATGCATTTGATAATTCAGGTGGAGTTGACTGCTCAGATCATGAAGTAAATATAAAAATTTTACTGGATATTATAGTTGCTAATGGAGATATGACTTACAAGCAACGCAATGAGTTGTTATATAACATGACTGATGCAGTAGCAAATTTAGTATTGCAAAACAATTATTTACAAATACAAGCTCTCAGTATAGCTTTATCATTAGCACCATCATTATTAAATGTCCATGCCCGTCTGATTCGTCATTTAGAACGTAATG
>DRQV01000177.1 GCA_011371325.1 Thioploca sp. | reverse complement strand
TTTAGCTAATACAGTTTGCAAATTCTTTTCTGTAATAACGGTTATCACAAACCACAAATTAAAATTATGTTCACGTTCATAGTTATGATTTACTTCAGATAAACTACTTATATAATTTGCTATTTCTGCTAATTTTAATTCTGGTATTGCCATAGTAGCTAGAGTGCTAACACCAAAACTATTTGGTTGAAATACTGGGCCAATACGACTTATAATTCCAACTGTTTGTAACTCACCTAAAATCTCTAATACTTCGGTTTCCGTTATACCTAAATCATTAGCAATATCTGCATAAGGAGTTGGTGAAATAGGAAAATTTTTCTGGAAATTATTAAGCAATCTTTCTTGTAATTGATTTAATTTTGACATTATAAATCCTAGCTTATAATAATTCTTAATTCTTAATTAATATCAATTATTAATGTAAGTTATTAAATTTGGAAATATTATACATAAAATATTTAGAAATTTTCCCAACCATCATCATGACTATTATAAATTGGTTTATTAGTAATATGTTTATTATCGATTGGCTTATGAGATTCTTGTAAATTAGTATCACCAATATCAAAAAAATCTACCTGTCGTTTTAGATTCTGGGCTTGTTCTTTCATAGCTTCACTAGCAGCAGCTGCCTCTTCTACTAAAGACGCATTTTGTTGAACCATTTCATCCATTTGTAATATTGCTTTATTAACTTGATTGATACCACTGGATTGCTCTTGAGTAGCAGCAGCAATTTCAGTAATAATATCACTAACTTTTTTCACTGCTAAAACTATTTCCTCTAATGTTTCTCCAGATTTATTTGCGAGGTGAGTCCCTTCTTCTGCTTTAGTCACACTATCTTGAATTAATTCCTTAATTTCTTTAGCTGCTGAAGCACTGCGTTGAGCCAAAGTACGAACTTCAGCCGCAACTACTGCAAATCCTCTACCTTGTTCACCAGCTCGAGCAGCTTCTACAGCAGCATTGAGTGCTAATAAATTAGTTTGGAAAGCAATTTCATTAATAACTTCTATTATATCAGTGATTTTTTTACTACTAGTATTGATTTCAGCCATTGCATTAATAGTAATTCCAACAATCTCTCCACCTTTTTCTGCACAAGTTTTAGCACTGACAGCTAGTTGACTGGCCTGACTAGCATTATCAGCACTTTGTTGTATAGTACTAGTCATTTGCTGCATACTGGCAGAAGTTTGTTCTAAAGAAGCAGCCTGCTGTTCAGTACGTTGACTAAGACTAAGATTGCCTTGGGATATTTCATCTGCGGCATTCGCAACCACTTGTGATGAATGAGAAATATGTTGCATAATATTGGTTAAACGTTCTACAGTAGAATTGGCATCTTGTTTTAATCGTCCAAAAGTTCCATTATAATCATTGTTAATGGTTTGTTTTAGATTGCCATGAGCTAAAGCAGATAATAATTGAATAATATCTTCCAAGATAGTTTGATTTAATATTATAATTTGATTGATACTTTGACTGAAGGATTTGAAAAAACCGGTTTTATTTTGTAAATTGATACGTTCTTCTAAGTTACCTTGAGAAATAGCTTCGATAACTTTACTAATATCACGTTGTAAATGTTCTCGGAGTTGAGTTTGCATATTGGCAAAAGCTTGTAATAGTTGACTAATTTCATCTTTACCGGTTACTTTAATTTCACTATCTAAATTACCCACAGAAATAGCGTTGGAAACTTCTATTAGATGATTTAATGGACGTTTAATATTATTAGTGACTAACCAAGCAATGGTAATAATAGCAAGTAATGCAATCAATGCTGTAATAACCAATAACCATTCTAACTCATTAACCGCAGTAAAAGCTTCATTCTTATCTATTTCAGTTAATAATGCCCAAGTAATTTTATCACTTATAGCTATCGGAGTGTATGCGGTAAGAACCAAAGTATTGGTATCATGATATTCTGGTATAATAGCGATACCAGTTTTTCCAGACAATGCTAGATTGACAGCTTCATTTTCAATTTTATTCACACTTGGATTGGCAAAAGAAGCTTTGATCGAAAAATTTTTACTATCATGATAAGAATTAGAACGCATAAGTTTATCACTTCCAACTAAATAAGCTTCGCCACTTTCACCCAACCCAGCTTTTTGTTGAACAATTTCATTCAAGACAATATCATTTAGCTCAATTGCCAATATCATTTCAATATTACCATCCACTATTAAAGGTTGAGCAATAAAAGCAGAAGGCTCTCCAGCACTAGGAATATAAGGAATATAATCAGTAATACCAAAAGTTTCTGTTTTTAATACTTCTCGAATAAGCTTACCTAAACTAGAATCTGCATATTTACCATTGATAATATTAGTTTTATAGTCAGTTTTATGAGCGGTACTATAAAATATTTTGCCTTGTGGATGAATTAATAATAAATCTTGATAATTATATTCTGTAGCATATTGTGAAAGGAAATTTTTATTTTCTCCACTGCGACTGATACCAAAATACTCTTCTAAACTCGTATTGACAACTATAATCCAATCTAAATCAGAAATTTTTAATGGAGTATAACTAGTTATTACTACTTCACCAATGCTATCAATTTTAATTTTAACCTCAGATTTACCAGCAAATGCTCGACTTATATCTTCTCCAATTTTTTCAGTTCCAATATTATTTTCCTCACCCTTAATAAGCCTTTCACTTCGATAACTAGTTTGATTATTTATATTACCAACTAAATAAGCTTCCCCGGTTGTACCAATTTTTTTCTGCATAATGGTATTTATCACATCAAATGTTACAGAAGCAACTAAAAGTCCAACAGTTTTATTATCAGACATACGAATAATTGGAGAAATAAATGATAAAATCGGGGTTTCACCATCTAAAGAAATATCTTGGATAACGATTTCCTTAAAACCATCATGAGAAAATTTGGTTAAAATACTATTTTTTAATTCATCATTTAATAAGTTTTTGTCATATTTTGATGTGCTATAAATTACATGTCTATCCATAGCGGTAACAATAATTTTATGATAACCATATTCTGTTTTGAACCGACTAATTTCAGTTTTAAATTCATCTTCAATCTCTTGTTTAATTTCTTCATGAGTTTTAGAATCTATATGCGGTTTTTTATGAACATGAGTTTCATCAAGTTTATTAATAGTTGGTGATATCGATAAGGTATGAGAGAGAAATGAAATATTATGTAAATGTTTTTGAAAATATTTTTCTATTTGTAACTTTCTAGTTTTTTGGATTGATTGCAATCTTTGAAATGCGTTAATTCTAAATATATCTATAGTGTCCAATAGGATATGTATATCATGTTTACGTTCAGCAAAAAATTCTTCTATCTGAATCTTTTTATCAGTTCTAGTACTTTCTAACTGACTAAAAGTTGCATTTTCCAACGCATTATGACTATTTATAATAAATATTGTACCAGCAACAATAAAAATTAAAGCAATGATTAAAAAAGCCAATGATAATTTTGTATTTATTTTCATTATGTTAGCAAAATATCTTAAAAGAATTGAAAATTTTGAAGTTAAAGAATAAACTTTATTTTAAAGCTTTGCAAGCTAGTTTTTTAGAATTATGTTAGCTCTATTAGTGGAATCAGCTAATTTTTTCATATTAATAGCTTTAATATGTTCCTTATAAAAAATATATTATCAACAATTGACAGTATTGAAACAGATATTACTCATAAAGAAGATATGATGGAAAAACAAGTCAAAGTTAATCACTATATTGATGCTAAAGTTGATTGGAGGATACAATATACGATTTATCTACGTTAGGTACAACTGATCCCATTTTATCACAAATTAACTTGATCGAAATATAATACTGGTGTTACAGTCCTATTTTAGACATACAATGATTTACTGTATCTAAAAATATTTTCACAATCCGGTATTAGTTAAAAATGTTATAGCCCCAAAAAAAAATTCTAAATATAAAATACTACTGTATAATGAATCTATATTACTAAAAAACGGAGATATTAAAATGCCAATATATGAATATGCTTGCACAGAATGTGAACATAAATTTGAAGTTATTCAAAAAATGAGTGATGAGCCATTAGTAAAATGCCCAGAATGTGAAAAAGATGGCTTGAAAAAATTGGTATCTGCGGCAGCTTTCCATCTAAAAGGAACTGGTTGGTATAAAACCGATTTTGCCAATAAAACAGATGATGCACCATCATCTGCCTGTGGAACTGGAGCTTGTCCAGCTTGTACTGATTAAAATGGGAATAGACATGCGCAACCACTATTGTGGATATTTGAATGAATCGTTAATCGACCAAGAAGTCACCTTATGTGGTTGGGTAAACCATCGGCGTGATCATGGTGGAGTTATTTTTATTGATTTGCGTGATCGAGAAGGCATTGTTCAAATTGTCTTTGATCCAAAAGTTGAATCGGCATTTTTTGTAGCAGAACAAGTTCGTAATGAATATGTATTACGAGTTAAAGGTAAGGTTAGGCAACGTCCTGAAGATACCGCAAATCCAGACTTGCCTACTGGCCAAGTTGAAGTAGTTGTACAAACTATTGAAATTTTAAATGCCTCAGAAACTCCTCCATTTCATTTGGATGAAGCTCATGAAGTTAGTGAAGATAAGCGGTTAAAATACCGTTATATAGATTTACGGCGACCTGATATGCAGAACCGTTTGCAATTACGAGCTAAGGTTAATAGTTTTTTGCGTAAATTTTTGGATGAGCAAGATTTTTTAGAAATAGAAACTCCAATGCTTACCAAGGCGACTCCAGAAGGAGCTAGGGATTATTTAGTTCCTAGTCGAACTCATCCTGGTGAATTTTTTGCGTTACCACAATCTCCTCAACTGTTTAAACAATTGTTGATGATGTCTGGTATGGAACGTTATTATCAGATCGTACGCTGTTTTCGGGATGAAGATTTGCGAGCTGATCGACAACCAGAGTTTACCCAATTAGATATTGAGATGTCATTTATCGATGAAACAATTATTCGTGATTTGATGGAATCAATGATACGACAATTGTTCAAAGAAATGATTGATGTGGATTTGGCTGAATCATTTCCAGTTATGACTTTTGCCGAAGCTATGCGTCGTTATGGCAGCGATAAACCTGACTTACGTATTCCTTTGGAACTAACTGATATTAATGATTTAATGGCAGAAGTTGAGTTTAAAGTATTTGCTCAACCTGCTAATGATTCTAATGGTAGAGTAGCAGCCATGTGTGTAGCAAATGGTGCAGAAATGCTGACTCGTAAACAAATTGATGATTATACTAAATTTGTTGGAATTTATGGAGCTAAAGGATTAGCTTATATTAAAGTTAATGATGTTAGTACTGGACGAGAAGGATTACAATCGCCAATTCTTAAATTTTTACCAGATGATGCGATAGAAAAATTGTTAGAGCGTACTCAAGCTAAAACTGGAGATATTATCTTTTTTGGAGCTGATAAAGCTAAAATTGTCAATGAATCTTTAGGAGCGTTAAGATTAAAAATTGGGGAAGATTTAGATTTAATTGAGGATTGTTGGAAACCGTTGTGGGTTATAGATTATCCTATGTTTGACTGGGATGAAAAAGAAAAACGTTTAACAGCTCTCCATCATCCTTTCACTGCTCCAGATATTACTGATCCTGAAGTTTTAGCTGCGAGTCCAGAAACTTGTTTGTCTCGGGCTTATGATATGGTTTTAAATGGTAATGAAATTGGTGGTGGTTCTATCCGGATTCATAATCTAGCAATGCAGTCTGCGGTATTTAAAGCTTTAGGTATTGGGCAAAAAGAAGCTCAGGAAAAATTTGGATTTTTATTAGAGGCTCTTAAATATGGTTGTCCTCCTCATGGTGGAATTGCATTTGGGATGGATCGCTTGATTATGTTGATGTGTGGTGCAAGTTCAATCCGAGATGTTATTGCATTTCCAAAAACTCAAACTGCTAGTTGTTTATTGACTTCTGCACCTTCTGAAGCTAGTAAAACTCAATTGAAAGAGTTGCATTTACGAACTAGACAAGCTGTAGTTTAAGAAACTAAATTCTGGACCCCCTACATCAGATTGTAGGGGCAATCCCTTGTGATTATCCTAATCTGCATAGAGATATAATCATCAATATTACTGAGTGATAGTGTCAATTATACTAAAAGCACCACGTAAATCTCCAACTTTAAAACCAACTGCTTTATCAGTGGGGTATAATTCCTTTAATTTGGCTTGAACTGGTGGAGGTATCATTTCGCCATGGCATACAGTGCAAGGCTTAGAAGTTGGGATAGCCTTCATATAACGGATTTGACGCTTACCATCATTTTCTAATATTTCATAAAACTCAATAGATTTTGGATTTTCTCCTTTAGCCTTTCTATCTTCAAACTGATTTAATACTTTCGTTTCCCATTCATCAGGAGTATTAGCAGCATTGCGTGGTTTTAAGCTAGTTCGTTGAACTACAAAACCAGTATCTTTAGATACAGCTTCAGTCATAATTGGTGATTTAATATTGCATACTTCAATTGCTGCAACTGGTCCTTTACTTTTCATAGTATTAACCAGTTCAGGTTTTAAAGTTTTCATTAATTTACTAACAGCACTACGATAATTATATAATTTAGCATCTATATCTTCAGTAGCAAATGCAACAGAACTTGATAATGATATGGCAATCATTAAACACAAATATTTCATTGAATCTCCTTAAATAATAACGAATAACAATTCATAATAGTAATATAATTGAATTTATCAAGTGAATCCCTAAAATTATAGTAAATTTCTTAACTAATAAATTTAAAATGAAAAATCTAAAAAATGATAAGATACGTCAAAAAGTTCATAAAACTTATGGTAATTCTACCACTGTAGTAAAATCATAATGGAAATTTGTGGCTTTGAAATTGGTTTAGATAAACCATTATTTGTGATTGCTGGGCCTTGTGTAATCGAATCGGAACAACTAGCTTTTGATACCGCAGAAAAGTTAAAAAAAATTACTGATGAATTAAAAATTCATTTTATCTATAAATCTTCTTTTGATAAAGCCAATCGTTCTTCCCATTCTAGTTATCGTGGTGTGGATATGGAACAAGGATTACGAATTTTAGAAACAGTGCGAAATCAAATTGGAGTTCCTGTTTTAACTGATGTGCATGAATATACTCCATTATTAGAAGTAGCTGATATAGTTGATGTTTTGCAAACTCCAGCTTTCTTATGTAGACAAACTAATTTCATTCAAAACGTTGCTTGTCAAGGACTTCCTGTTAATATTAAAAAAGGGCAGTTTTTAGCTCCTCAAGATATGCTTAATGTAGTCGAAAAGGTGAAAGCTGTAGGTAATGAAACTATTATGGTCTGTGAACGTGGAGTATCATTTGGTTACAATAATTTAGTTTCTGATATGCGATCTTTGAAAATAATGCGGGATACCAATTGCCCAGTTATATTTGACGCTACTCATTCTGTTCAGTTACCTGGAGGCAAGGGTAATGTATCTGGAGGGCAACGTGAGTTTGTGCCAGTTTTAGCTCGGGCTGCTGTTGCTGCTGGAGTGACTGGGATTTTTATCGAAACTCATCCTAACCCTGATCAAGCTTTAAGTGATGGACCAAATATGTGGCCATTAGATCAAATGTATGATTTTTTAAAAAATTTGCAGTTGATTGATAAATTGGTTAAAAGTAATATGATGATTGATTAACTTATTATGCTTACTTACCTTAAATTATTTTGACAGAAATTCATAATTAAAAATTACAGTTATATGGGGATAATCTCGGTTGCCATTATTGGTTATAAATTTTTATAAAGCTGATTTTAACGCTCGACGGATTAAAATTTCACTGGTCATACCTTCTTCAGCTACAGCATTTACCAAATGGCTGGCATCATTAGATTTATACCCCAATGCAATCAATGCACTGATAGCATCTTCTATCGGATTAATAGTTTTAGTAATTGAAGTAATTGGTTTGATATTTTGGTTGATAGTATCAGTCTTTGTTAAATAGTCTCGCATTTCGATCACTAAACGTTCAGCAGTTTTTTTACCAACTCCTGGAATCCGTTTAAGTTGAGTTATATCATTGTCATGAATGCACTGCATAAAACTATTTAATTCCATTGATGATAAAATACTCAAGGCTAATTTGGGGCCAACTCCTGTAATCCGAATTAAATTACGAAATAATTCTCGTTCTGAAGCTAGTAAAAATCCATATAAAACATGAGCGTCATCACGAATACTGAGATGAGTTAATAATTTTACTTCATTATTTATATCTGGTAAATTATAAAAAGTCGACATTGGAGCCGAAATTTCATAACCAACTCCATTAACTTCAATGACTAATATAGGAGCTTGTTTTTCTAGTATTATTCCACGTAAACTACTGATCATTATATATGTTGAAGGTGACAAAGAGCTACAGCTAGAGCATCGGCAGCATCAGCTTGAGGAATTTGAGGGAGAGCCAACAATACTTTTACCATATGTTGTACTTGAATTTTATCAGCATGCCCTTTACCAACCACAGCTTGTTTAATTTGGGTGGGGGCATATTCATATACTGGTAAATTATTTTGTACACAAGCAACGATGGCTGCTCCCCTGGCTTGACCTAATTTTAAGGCTGAAGCAGCATTGCGGTGCATAAAAACCTGCTCAATTGCTGAAATATTAGGTTGATATTGTTCAATAATTTGAGTTAAATTAGTATAAATCTCTTTTAAACGTAATGGTATAGAATATGATTTTATCCGTATGCAACCGCTAGTAATATATTTGGAATTACATTTATCAATCTCAATTATACCAAATCCAGTTAACCTAGATCCCGGATCAATACCTAAAATACGTTCAGTCATTATTGTAATAGAGCAATTCGTTGTTCTCCAGCTTGAATATGAGCCTGTAAAATATTTTGAAATATAGTAGGGTCTTTTATATGAGTCATCTCACCTGGACGTGGAAAATGCAAATCCTGTAAACGAGAGAGCCAAAATCTTAATGCTGCTGCTCGTAGCATTACTGGCCAAATTTTATATTCAATTGCGGTAAAAGGCCGAATTCGATTATAATTGGTAAAAATAGCTTGTACCCGCTTTGCATCTAAATTACCATTGGGTAAACTACACCAATCATTTACTGTGACTGCAATATCATAAATTAGCACATCATTACAAGCGTAGTAAAAATCAATCACCCCACATAATTTATCGCCTTTAAATAAGGCATTATCTCTAAACAAATCTGCATGAATAACACCTTGTTGTAGAGATAAATTTTGGTATCTATTTTGAAAATCTAATTCGCTACGCAATAGTTTAGCGTCATAAGGAGGCATATGTGGCAATACCAGTTCGGCAGTTGTATTCCACCAATGTGGACCACGTTCATTATTACGTTGCAAATGGAAATTAGGGCTAACGAAATGAAAATTACCTAAGAAATCGCCTAATGCCTGACATTGATTTAAAGTTGGAATTTTAACATCTGTATTGCCTGCCAATTTTTGTACCAAAGCGGCCGGTTTACCATTCAATTGCCGTAAATATTTGCCAGTTAAATCAGATAAAGGATGGGCTGTGGAAATATTATGTTCAGCAAGATAAGCCATTAATTCTAAAAAATAAGGTAATTCTTCATTGCTAAGACTTTCAAATAAAGTTAGAACAAATTCTCCATCCGAAGTCGTAACAAAATAATTAGTATTTTCTATTCCAGCATTGATACCGGTATAAGAAATTAAATTTCCTAGTTCGTAATGGCTTAAAAATTCTTTAAGTTGTTGCTGTTCAACACGAGTATAAACGGACATTTGGTAATCATCATTAATGTTTTGGCAAAACTATATATTAAACAGTTTATTTTGTCTAGCTTTGAGGTCAGAATTTTCATAAAAATCAAAAATAATTTGGGGAACTTCTTCTGCCATATCAACGATTGTTAATAAATCTAAATCTTCAATAGCAATTGTATTCTGAGTCGATAGAGTATTTTTAAACCAATCTAATAAACCTTGCCAAAATAAATTGGAAACTAAAATAATTGGAACTTTTTGTATTTTATTAGTTTGGACTAAAGTTAAAATTTCGGCTAACTCATCCAAAGTCCCAAATCCACCTGGCAATATTACATAAGCAGAAGCATATTTTACTAGCATTACTTTACGAATAAAAAAATGTTTGAAATTTAAAGATAAATTTTGATATTGGTTTGGTTGTTGTTCTTGTGGCAAGCTAATATTAACTCCAATACTTTGCGAAGCACCAGCAAAAGCTCCTTTATTGGCCGCTTCCATAATTCCAGGCCCACCACCACTTATCACTGAAAATCCAGCTTCTGATAGTTGATAAGCTATTTGTTCTGCCAAATGATAATATGGATGTTCTGAACTAAACCGGGCTGAACCAAAAATGCTTACTGAAGGTGTAATATTTGCTAATTGTTCAAAACCTTCTACGAATTCTGCCATAATTTGGAAAACTCGCCAAGATTCTTGTTCTAAATTAAATTTAGTCATGATTAAAATGTTCTGTTAATAGATAAATTTTTTATAAATCAAATCTGTACCCAACGATGTGGCAAACTAACTACTCCAATTTCTAAACCTTTTTGATGAACTTTTAACTTAGTGGTTAAATCAGCTTGATCATAAAAATGAATACCATTTTCACACATTAAATATACAATTATTTGGTATTCGCCACGCAATAAAGGTAATTTGGGAAAATATAAGCGTACTGAAGCATTACCACGTTGATCACGATTAATAATAAAATTATCATTTTGAGTACTAGAACTAGCAATCACTCGATTGTCTTCACTAGTCAGCACAATTCCTATACTGGGAGCTAGTAAGTCAGGATCAGAGCTAAAGTCAACACTAACACATAGTTCACTATGAGTACTTAAAATATCTAAATTTTCACCACTCATACCATCAACTATAACTTTAATATCATTCAATTTAGCTGTGCCTTTTATAGCGATAGATTCTTGTAATTGCTGATTTTCTGGGATTTTAGAGTCATCTATTTTGAGAATAAATTGGTTATAAGCACTTACAACTTCGCTTGGTTTGCCATCCATCTTAACTTTGCCTTTGTCTAACCAAATAACTCGATCACAAATTGATTCTACTTGGTATAAAGAATGGGAGCAAAATAAAATCGTCTTATTTGCTTGTCTAAATTGCATAATACGATCAAATGATTTGCGGGCAAATGCACCATCACCAACTGATAATGCCTCATCAATGATTAAAATATCTGGATCGACACAAGTTGCCACTGCAAAAGCTAATCGCATAAACATACCAGATGAGTAAGTTTTTACTGGTTGTTCCATAAAATCTTGAATACCAGCAAATTCAACAATATTTTCATAGACATTTTCCACTTCATCCAGTGATAATCCCATCATAGTGCCGTTTAAATATACATTTTCCCGACCAGTCATTTCCGGATGAAAACCACTACCTAATTCCAATAAAGCTGCTACCCGTCCTTTAACTTGGCACAAGTCGCCAGTTGGTTGTAAAGTGCCACTGATAATTTTCAATAAAGTACTTTTACCTGCTCCATTATCACCAATAATACCAATCACTTGGCCAGTAGATATGGTTAAATTTAACGGATGTAAAGCAACAAAGGATTGATGACGTGGTTTATGAGTGATAATCTCTAATAATTGGTCAACACCATGAGCATAGGTAGTGTATGTTTTACCAATATTTTGTAATTCAATTACTTTCATGTTAATAAAAACTGTTAACGTTATTTAAAATTTTATCCATGTGTTAATTATTACCTTATTTATATTCAATCAATTTCCTACGTTTTCCTAACCAATTATGATAATAATAAGAGAGCTGACCTACCATAATTGGAATATGTTGAAAATGGGAATGCAATCCGTATAAAAATATAGAAAATTTATTATTTGATTTCCAACGATTTTTCCAACTGGTGCGTAAACTTAAACTTAAAAACAAACCTATACAGAATAACAATGGTAACCATGAAAATAAGGTTAGCGAGAAACTAAATAGAAAAATAGTTAACCAAATTCCAGCATTAATAAAATTCTTCTTAGATTCCTGGTGCCATAAAATTCCACCAGCTTTTTCTTTATAAAAATCAGCTAATGGTGAGTTTTTTAACAAATTTGAAATTTCTGCATAAGCATGACCAGTACGAACCGAACGTCGCCAATATTGTGACCAATTTTTAATAGCTAAATCATGTAAAATCATCGGCTGATCTATACGATGAATTATATAGCCAGATGCCCTAATACGTTGACACATTTCTGGTTCTTCACCAGCTATTAATTGTGAATTATAACCATTTACTTTTTCTAACACGTTTTTTCGCATTAAAACAATTCCACCACAAGAGCTTACAACTCCTGTTGGTACCATCCAATCTAAATCAAGCACTCTCTGATAAATGGAAGCTTCCGGGTAAAGTTCTCGATAATGTCCGCATACAGCCGCTACTTTAGGATCATCAAATATCGGTAATGATACTTTAAGAAAATCTTTGTTTAGAATGGTATCACCATCAATAAATAATATTAATGAATGACTAGCAGCTTGCCAGCCAGCATTACGGCCGATAGCTGCTGTTGGGCGTTCTGGATGAACAACAATTACTTTTATACCTAATCTTTTAACTCGTTCAGGACTACCATCAGTGGAATCAGAATCAACATAAATTATCTCTGTAGGTTCGTCTAAAGCTTGGATTGATTGAATACAGTTTATCAAACGTTGACCTTCATTGCGTCCAATAACTACTACTGAAATCATTTCCATAATAAGCGTTTTATCCAATTAGGTTTTTTCTTACTTCCAGTTTTATATTCTTCAATTAAATCAGCAAAATAACCACCTCCACGGAATACCTTAACACGATTAAGTACAGCTCCAACTACTGGTGGATTTAATCGTTCTAGTAAAGATGCTGCTCGTTTTAATTCACCAGGCATAGTAGCTTCTGCTTCCACAACTAATAAAACTCCACCTGCCAATTTACCTAGTAATTCAGCATCGGCCGATAATAATAATGGTGGGGTATCTATAATTATTAAATCATAATGTCTCTTTAATTGTTTTAGTATATTCAATAGTTTACCATGAGTTTTTAAATGACGTGACTGAGTTTCACCGATAGGTAAGCGATCCGGTAATTTACCATTAGCTGGAACTATTAATAATTCTGGGGCAAGAGAGCTATTTGTGTTTAATAGAGTACTTAAACCTTGGGTAGAAGTAGTGCCTTCTGTATAACGTGAATCTTTTTTAAAAGCATTCATTTCTAAAGCTAAAGTACGTACTCCAAGTTCAGTTAAAATATGGGCTAATTGCAAAGTTAATTTAGTTGTACCAGCTCCTGGTTTTACTGCTGTTAAAACAAAATAATCAGTATCATGCACATGCCAATCTCGTTCTAACGCTAATGCCATCCGTCGTAAATAATCACTAGCCAATTGTTCTACATCTGGATTATTTTCTAATAACCAAGCTATTGGTGGAAAACCAAGAAGTTTATGAACTTCACCAGGGGTTCGTATACGTCTATCTAATAAATCTAAAAATATTGCGATTCCAATTCCCAATCCAAAAGCAACAATTATAATTATAATTATTATTTGTTTACGTTTACCACTCTTCACAGACAAAGTAGCTGATGTATCTAAACGAACAAAACCAGGTGCATCAGATTCGATAGTCAAAAAATCAATTTGGTTTTGGATTTTATCTAATTGAATATAAATTCTAGCTATTTCCTTATTAATTACTAAAGCTTCATTATACAATGTAGAATAACGTTTAGCCCTAGTTCGTTGTTTATCCAACTCGTTTTTTAATAAATTTTCAATACGTTGAGCTTGATAAATCTCTGCTTTACTTTTTTCTAATAAACGTTCTTTACTATCTTTAATTAATTTTTTAGTTGCTCGTTCAATATCTTTTTCAATTTTTATAATCTCTTGTTTAGCTCGGTTATAAGTTGGATGTTGTTCAGTTAAACCTTCCATTTGAGCTAGCAATTCTGTACGTCTATCTAACAATTTAGTTTTATAATTTTTTAAAATACTATCGTTAGCTACTATTTCATTCACTAATATTTCTAAAATAGTTTTGCTACCATTACGTGAATTAGTCAAAGAAGCTAAATGAGTTTCTGCTTCAACTCGTTTACGTCGCGATAACATAAAAGCAGAAGTACTTTCAATCAAAATATCATCATAGGGATTTAAATTATTTCCTTGAAAAGTTGTTACTCCAAGTTCTTCAGAAATTTTAGTTCGTTGATTACGTTTTAGGTTAATTAACTCTTTTAAGCTTTCATTACGCTGACGTAATCTAGTAATTCTACCATCACTATCATAAAGATTTTCTTCCTTATTCTTTTTTAAATAAACTTTTATGATTGTGTTGAGTACGATATCTAAATGTTTAGCTTTTTTATCTACCAAAGTAATTTTAATAAAAGGAGTACCTCGGCGATTTTTAGCTGTAATGCTCATCTGTAAACGTTTAATTGCTCCTTTAATAGTTTCACCATCACGTAACCAGTTTTTTTGTACTTCTGGGATTTTTAATACTTCTTCTAGCACATCATCCCTTTTTATCATATTAATTTGTTGTTTAATATAAAAATTATATTGAATTCTGCCCAAATCCATGCCTCTTTCAGAAGATAAGTTAGGGATAAATTTAGGGGATACCAAAATAATGGCTTTGGCTTCATAACTTGAAACTCCAAATCTTACTGACATTGGAACTCCAAAGCTAATCACTGATATTATAACTAATAGAACTATCCATTTATATTTTAAAATAGCAACCAATGGTTTCGTTCTGCCAGTAACAATAGTTTTTTCTTCAGAAATAGATGACATAATTACTCTAATATGGAATTAACAGCTTTTTCAGCCTCAATATTGACACGTTCAAGTTTTAGAAGTTCTTCTCTCCTATCTAATCTATTACGTTGAGCATCAGTTCTAATTGAGGTAATATCTGCATAAATGCCTAATATAGTAGTAAATGGATTAAGAAATTGAATTGCATAATTTACCTTAGCGATAGTATTGGTTGGCACATAAATAACGTCTCCTTCTTTAAGAATATTGTCCAATTTTTTTTCAGGAGCCATTAAACTAGCCAAACTCATAGGTTTATTAGTTCCTAATGATGGACGAATTATATTTATCTCGTTGAAATCAGCATCTCTGGTTAAACCGCCAGCCCTAGCAACTAGCTCAAACAAAGACATTTGTGGGAATAAGCGAAAAGCTCCCGGTCTACGCACTTCGCCCAATACATAAACTAATTTTTCTTTAATATCAGGAACATAAATAATATCATTACGTTCCAACGGTAGATTAAGAGATAAATTCATACCGGTAAGCAAAGGTTCTAGCTCTATCCAGACAATTTTATCCCGACCTCGAAAGATGGCACAACGAGTGGCAGATAAACTCTGAGCATCACCTGGTAAACCACTGGCATCACTAAAACCACCAGCCAATGAAATTGCTTCCAATAAAGTTGGAGTTGTCATATTAAAACGTACCTCTCCAGGTTTTGATACCCTACCTAATACTAATACTCGATTGGACATATACTGATTTATTCGCACAGCAACGGATAAGTTCAAATAATATTTTGCTAGTTTATTAGCAATATTTGTAGCTGCTTGTTCACGAGATAAATTACTTAATTTTATTGGGCCAACTAATGGTAAAGTAATTTTGCCGTCAGGACCTATTATATGTTTACCTGATAATTCTGCATAACCCCAAACTTCAATATTAATATCATCTCCAGTACCTAATTGATAATCTTTATCATTTTCGACTACTGTGGTTCTAAATTTATGTAAAATATCATTTGGAGTCTTAACAATTTTTTCGGGTGGATTAGAAGTACGAACAAATTTATCTGGAATAGAAACGTTCTGAGTACAACCAATTTCAAAAATTATAAATAGTAATAAAAATTTTGTATATTGCATATGTCTTGATTTAAAAATAATTAGATTAGCATTATAGAAATATATTTCTGTAAGTTTAGATTAGCAATTTTTATACTCGGCATTAAATTGAAGTCATTAATCTTAATCGATCAAATTATTATTTTAAGTTTCTCATTAATATATTAATGCGTTTACGTACTACTTTTGGATTAAAATCAACAGTTGAATTATTAGCTAAATCTAATGCCCGTTGATAATATATCAAAGCAGTTTTAGGTTGGTTAATACGGTCTAAACTAATAGCAAGATTATAGGCATAATTAGCATGCTTATTATCATAACGCATAGCATTAAAATAAGCTTGTTGAGCTAAATCCCAACGTTGTTGATTAGCATATAAATTACCTAAACTAAAATAAATATAAGCAGCCTTAGGAGCTTGTCTTAACAAAAGTTTAAGCCTAGTTTCATTTTCTGGGGCATTGCCAAAGCTATTAATTAAACCAACTTGAGCATGAATATCTTTAGGATAATTGCGTAATATTTGTTGATAGTATTGTCGAGCCTGTGAAATATTATTATTTTGTATTGCTAAAGCCGCTAATCCTAATAAAGCATCCCGATTATTTTTATCTTGGCGTAAAACTTTTTGGTATGCACGTTTAGCAATCTTTTTATTGCCAGTTTGCAAGGCAGCATAACCTTTGGATAAATCTTTATTAATAGAGCTTGTTATTATTTTACGTAAAGTATGAATTTTATTAGGTTTTACCGGAGAAACTGGAGTTGTTGGTTTAGCTTGGGCTATAAGTTTGACTGGTTTAATTACTGGTTTAATTACTGATTTAGTTACTGGTTTAGTTACTACAATAGGCACAATAGGTTTAACATTTGTAATTGGTTGTTGTACTATTGGTTTAATCTCTTTAACAAGAATTGGATTAAATTTAGTTCCTTGTAAATTACCAAATTTTATAGCTGAAGGTTGGTTTAACTCCAAATAATAGTAGCCAGCTCCCATGCCTATAACGATAATTCCTAATACTAATAATAACCATGTAGTACGTTTGGAAGAATTAGGAGGGTTGCTTGCAACAAAAAGTTGAGCATTTTTAGGCTGATATTCT
>DRQV01000176.1 GCA_011371325.1 Thioploca sp. | reverse complement strand
TATTCAGATATATTGATGATTTTGATAGAATCAAATTTGATAGAGTTTATAAATTTACCAGCGGAACCTAATGAAATTGCTATTCTTAAAATAGCTGGATTGATTGTTGCCTGTGCTGTGCTTATCTCTATTCCAGTTTTACCATTTTCAGCAACTTATCGCTTTATGTTTGGAGTAGAAATTCCAATATTTTATTGTAGAAAAAATAAGATCCGTGATTTGATTGCTGAAGAAATTCAACGTCAAAATACTCATATTCAACCATTACCAGAAGATTTACCAATGGAACTATTACCTGAGCATGAAAAATCCGAAAAACCACTTGTGATACATTTAAAAAATAAATCTATAGAAGAAGAGCCAACTTAAAGACACCTAATAATCTACAAATTGGCCATATAAATTTAAAAGATAAAAGGTAATATAACATGAAAACTGTTACCGTTATTGATTACGGTATGAGTAATTTACGTTCTGTCAGTAAAGCTTTAGAACATGTTGCAGACAATGATTGGCAAGTTATTATTAGTAATGAAGCTAACGTAATAATTGAAGCAGATAAAATTGTTTTTCCAGGACAAGGTGCAATAGGTAATTGCATGGATTTGCTTAAACAAACTGGAATTGCAACCGCAATAGAACAAGTTCTTGCCTATAAAAAACCTTTTTTAGGTATTTGCTTAGGTATGCAAACTTTATTGACCAATAGTGAAGAAAATGGTGGAATAACTGGATTTAATTGGACCGCAGGTACGGTACGTAATTTTGATAAACTACTAGACTTAAATAGTAGCGATAATCTTAAAATACCTCATATGGGTTGGAATAGAGTTCAGCAAGTTCAAAATCATCCTTTATGGTTTAATATAGCAAATGGTAGTAGATTTTATTTTGTCCATAGTTACTATGCTGATCCGCTCGATAATACTGTTGTAGCAGGAACAACTTCTTATGGTAATCTAAATTTTGTTTCAGTAATAGCACAAGACAATGTATTTGCGGTACAATTTCATCCAGAAAAAAGCCAGCAGGTTGGTTTAACTTTATTGAAAAATTTCTTAAATTGGTAATTTTTTTGCAGACGTATAGCTATGATAAACTTAATTGGCATTAGAAATAATTACTTAATATACATTATTGGAAATTTAAAATTTAGGGGAGAATTTAAATGAATTTTTTATCTCGAGTATTAATTTTTGGGTTGTTATATACCATAATGACAGTATCAGTCTTAGCAAAGGAATGTTCTGCTACAGATACTGGTACATTGGAAGGCTGCAAAGATAAAACGGTAAAGGCTTCTGGACCTAGAATAGGAATGTTTGATGTACCAGAATATTTTTCAACAGCCGATCCAAGTTTTAGTGGAGGTGAAGGTATGCAAGATTATATGAGTGTCGGTGATACTCAAATTATCTTACATACAAAAGATGAAGTTCAATGTCCAGAAAATATTGAGGTTGTTGGTGATTTGAAACAATTAGATCTTGGCGAAGGAAAAGCTTGGGTAGTAGAAGTAACTGAATTTAAATGTTTATAATTATTTAAAATATTATTATGTTTTCCAAAAAAATTAGATTTAGACTTGACTTTAAATATAATAAGCTTATAAAATGTTACTCTGCCAGTCGTTTATAAAATCTGAGTGGATGGTATTAACTATAAAATTATTGAGGAATGAAAATAATGTCTAAATTTTTACGTGTTTGCTACCACCTTACCATTAGCTTTTTTGAGTGTTAACAGTATTGCTGTTGAGACTGTTAACCCATGTGGTGCTGAAGAAAAAGTTGCTAAATAATCTATATCGTCAATTGAGGGACTGTTATAAAAGTTCCTCGTTGATAATAATCATGATTTCTCATTCCCCTCGCAAACGTTTTGGTCAGAATTTTTTACAAGATAACCAAATCATCCAATGTATTATCAATGCAATATCTCCAACTGCTGCACAACATATAGTTGAAATAGGACCAGGTAAAGGTGCGTTAACAGAATATTTAATTAAGACTAATTGCCAATTAGATATAATAGAATTGGATAACGATTTAGTTAAAATACTTATCGAACGATGGAATTCTATTAAACAATTACAAATTCATAATCAAGATATTCTACAATTCGATTTCAATCAATTACAACCTATTCCATTAAGAATTATCGGTAATCTACCCTACAACATATCTACTCAATTACTGTTTTATCTGTTGGATTATGTGCATCTTATCCAAGATATGACTTTTATGTTGCAAAAAGAAGTTGTCGAACGTTTAATAGCAGTTCCAGCTAGTTCTGACTATGGACGTTTGTCAGTAATTTTACAGTATCATTATCAAATATATAAATTATTCGATGTAGAACCAGAGGCTTTTTGGCCAGCTCCAAAAGTTAAATCTAGTATCGTACAACTGATTCCATATTCAACTCCACCAGTAAAAATTACTAATCAACAACATTTTAGTAAAATTGTGACTGCCGCATTTTCTAAACGGCGTAAAACTTTACGCAATAATTTAAAAAATATACTTAATATTGAAGCTATACAAAAAATTGGAATTGACCCGCAAGTTCGTGGAGAAACATTGACTCTTGTAGAATTTGCCAAACTATCAAATCAATTTACAAAATTCATAGAGTCGGATATTAAAAATTCCTTTCAAATCTAAAGTCAATCATATCGGAGATATACATGCGTAATTATAACTCTATATATTTAATTTTAATAATATTTTTTCAATCAGCCTGTGCTGAATTACCAACTAGAGTAAATAGTCAACCTTTGCCAAGTTTAGCTCCTATGTTAGAAAAAGTAATGCCGGCAATTGTTAATATTTCTTCTAGTACTCACACTCGTTCATCCAATAATCCACTGTTTAATGATCCGTTTTTTCAACGTTTTTTCAACATTCCACAACAACGCCAAGAAAAACAAAGCCGTGGCTCAGGAGTAATTATTGATGTTAAAGCTGGCTATGTAGTAACTAACAATCATGTTATTGATAAAGCTGATGAAATATCTATAACTCTATTAAATGGAGAACAAATAAATGCTAAATTAATAGGTACTGATTCAGAAACTGATATAGCTTTGCTACAAGTACCGCCAGAAAAATTAACCTCTATACGATTAGCTGATTCTTCGCGATTAAGAGTAGGAGATTTTGTAGTTGCGATTGGCAATCCATTTGGTTTGGGGCAAACTGTAACTTCAGGAATTATCAGTGCATTAGGCCGTAGTGGTTTAGGCATTGAAGGGTATGAAGATTTTATTCAAACAGATGCTTCAATTAATCCGGGTAATTCTGGTGGAGCATTGGTTAATTTGCGTGGTGAGTTGATTGGAATCAATACTGCCATTATCGCTCCTGGCGGTGGTAATGTTGGGATTGGGTTTGCTATTCCAAGCAATATGGTTGAGCAAGTAGTGGATCATATTATAGAATTTGGCGAGGTGCAACGTGGTCAATTGGGAATTCGATTACAAGAGTTGACTCCAAAATTAGCCACTGCATTTGGAATATCTAATAATAAAGGAGCTGTGATAGCTAAAGTAGAGCCGGGGACTGCTGCTGATAAGGCTGGTTTAAAATCTGGCGATGTTATTATTGCTATTAATAATAAAACTATTAATTCTGCCACTGATGTTCGGAATAAAATAGGTTTGTTACGAATTGGTGAACAGGTAAAAGTTACAGTTATTAGAAAAAATAAAACCTATAATATTTATGCGATTATTGCCGATAGTAAGGTAGATGGCGGAACAATTAGTCTGTATTTAAAAGGGTCTGTTTTGCAAGATAGTAGTGATGGCATTCAGATTAAAGAAGTAACTAAAAATAGTAATGCTTGGAAAATTGGTTTTCGTGCAGGTGATATTATTATTGGTTTTAATCGTAGAGAGGTTGAAACTATAGAGGATTTAACTAGTTATTTTGAGCATTATAGTACTCGTTCAATTCAAATTCGACGAGATGGTGATATTTTGTCAGTTTGGTTGAATTAATTGTTATATCGTTGTATTGATGGAATGTTTTGCCAGTTGAGCCATAAAGATTTGTCCCTACGGTGTGGTTACCCTAGATAATTCTAAATTTTCAATATAAACTCGTATTGATTGTTACTTCAAAGTTTATTGTGATAGCCAAGGAAAATAATGTTATTTTAATTCTATAAATACTTAATTAAATTCTATAACTAAGATGATTCAATTACTTGTTCCAGATTTACCTACTATCGAAGAATTGCTACCTTGGTTGAAATGGATTGATAATAACAAATGGTATAGTAATTTTGGTCCATTAGTACAAAAATTTGAATCAGAATTAACTGAGCTATTAGATTCTAATTTAACCACTGTGAATTCGGGAACCAGTGCTTTAGAATTGTCTTTACTTGCTCTTGAGCTTCCAATTGGCTCTAAAGTATTATTGCCAGCTTTTACATTCCCAGCCACAGTTACAGCTATAAAATATATTGGATTACAACCAGTTTTTACTGATATTGATCCAAATTCATGGTTACTTACACCAAATATTGCTCGACAAATACTTGATAAAATAACTTATGATGTGGTGATACCAGTAACAACTTTTGGCCATCCACAACCAGTTGATGAATGGGATCAGTTTAATAAAGATACGAATGTTACTGTTTTAATCGATGCAGCTTCATCATTTGGTAACCAACCTATTGGAAAGCGTTGTATTACAACATTTAGTCTGCACGCTACTAAAGCTTTTGGAATTGGAGAGGGTGGTTTGATAGTAGCTAATTGTGCTGATTTTATTCAACAAGTTAGAGCATTAAGTAACTTTGGTTTTGAAAATGGTGTTATAGTAAGATATGGTAGCAATGCTAAATTAAGTGAATATCATGCTGCTGTTGGTTTGGCACAATTAAAACGCTGGGAACAAATAGTTCAAAAACGGGAAGTAATCTGGAATATATATCAAAAATATTTAGCTAAAACTAGCTTACAAAGTATGCCAGAAAATCATATTCCAGCTATTTTATCTGTTAAAATTAATGGAAACATACCTATATTGACTAATAAACAGATTAAAACTCGGCGTTGGTATTATCCACCATTGTATAAACATCCAGCTTTTACAGATATAGTAAAAATTTCTCCGCAAGAAAATGATTATTTACCAATAACTGAAAATTTATCTCTGTTAGGTTTGCCATTTCACACTTCACTTACAGAAGAAGAAATAAGCTATATTTGCAATAACTTATAATTAGTTATGTAATTATAAACTAGTAAATTTAACTAATTTATTAACTCATCCTATATTCAATCTTAAAAATATGGAAAATGAAAAAAGTATAAATATTAAACAAATAGAACGGCTTGTATATCAACAAAGTATTGGTGAAGCTAGTTCTGCTATTGTAAAACTATTAGAAATAGCTGAATTAAAAGGTATTTTACAATTAGATGAGAAAGATAATTTTTTAAATCAATATACCTGTTTAGCTAGTGCATTCACAGCTTTTTTTGCTAATCCAAAAGTATTATTATCCCCTGAAGGTTTTCAGGCATTTATTAAATATAAGAAGCATATGTTAGGAGTATTTGAACTTAGCGGGTTTGGAGGAACAGATCACTTGTTAAGTTTAGTTGCCACTCAAAATGAAGATGATAAATTTTCTATTAAAGGAGAGCAGCAGCTAATGAAGTTCCTATTGTTATACTCATTATATTCAGAGGTAGATATAGATTTTGCTAGTTTATTACAGAAAGCTCCAAAATTAGTATTACCAGCTTATATAAGTTTAGTCGGAGAAGAAGGAATATTAACTCATTTGGCAACTGAAAGGCGTGATAATTTATTACAAATGGGACCATTATTAGAAAATATTCCTTTAGATAATGTTAGTATATTGACTCGTTTATCTAATTTATGGATGTTTTGCAGCTATACTGATCTTAAAACTAAACATGATATAAAACATCATCTTAATATCAATATACAAAAATTTTTAAATAAGAGTGGAATAACTGCACCACC
>DRQV01000175.1 GCA_011371325.1 Thioploca sp. | reverse complement strand
GATAGCCCAAATTCGTAATCGATATGGTTGTGGTATTTTGATGGTATCACATGATTTACATTTAGTTATGGCAGCTACTGATAAAGTTATCTGTTTAAACCAAAGCATTTGTTGTTCTGGGCATCCAGAGATAGTTACTAAACATCCAGCATACATAGAGTTATTTGGAGCTAGAGCAGATTTAGCTATTTATACTCATCATCACAAACCATAGTAATAATTAAATTCGTAACATAAATTACCTTCAGTTACTATATTAAATATGAATTCTAAAATTATTCGCCAACCTAGAACTATGAATGCCATGCAACAGGGTTTAATGCCAGGCCGTTATAGTATAACGATCCAAATACTTAGCATGTCAGCCTTCACTTTGGCATTTATTGGATGGTTGAATGGAACTTGGTTATTTTGGTTCGATAATCCAGTTTGGCTCAATCGTTATACTGAATATTTGGTAATATTAGGTTTTGGAATATGGCGAATCATAGCTGAAGAAAATTATTATACTCGTAAAAGATTGATAATTTTAGTATTTATGATAACTATATTTTGGTGGATGATTCCTTGGTTATATCGAATATATGAACCTTACATTGGCTTTCCACGGACTCAACCAATATTCCCATCTTTACATATACCTGGTACTTTAACCTTCTTTTTAGTTTTAGGCCTAGTTTTTCTATTTGGTCGGCGAATTATTTGTGGATTTAATTGTCCTTGTGTAGCAATTCGAGAAACAGTTGGTTTTTCATTTCGTAATAAAACTCCACGTTCTGATTTAGCTTGGAAATTACGGCATTTTAAATGGTTATTTTTCAGTTATTATGTGGGAATTATGATTGTTACTCAATTTCCACCAAGTCCTTGGAGTATTAGTTTTGTCACCGGTTTTTACGCAATAATTGCTGTCACTTATTTTGGAACATTTTTTCTTGCTCCCATCATAGGAAATCGTTCTTACTGTCGTTATTTATGTCCTTATGGAGCTACTTTTGGCGTATTAAACCATATTGGTTATTATGGCATTGAAATGGATCGAGATAAATGTAATGATTGCCAACGTTGTGAACAAGTTTGTGATATGGGAATTCCAATATGGAGGCAAGGCAAAAAAGCTGGCCGAGTAACCGGATTAGCAGATTGTATGGGTTGTGCTAGATGTGTATTGTCTTGTCCTACCGATGCGTTGGAAATCAAAGATATACGCAATTATTTACAAAAATCTCTAGTACAGAATGGTAGCTATTTATTAAAACGTAAACCAATAGTTATACCAATTCGTGTAGAATCAGTTAATCGTCTGGCATCTATACGGAAAAATGACTGGTCTGAAATAACTATAACACCTGAATTAGCTAAAATTCAACAGCAAGCTAGTCGCTGTATAGATTGCGGTCTTCCAGGTTGTATAAATGCTTGTCCACTGCACAATAGGATTCCAGAATGGTTAGAACAAGTAGCTCTTGGTAATTTCAAACAGGCTGCCACAATTGCTCATAGCACTAATAATTTCCCAGAAATTTGTGGTTCTCTATGTCCACAACATCGACTTTGCGAAGGTTCATGTACTAGAGCCAGAGAACCTGGTGGTGCAGTTACTATTGGAACTATTGAACGTTTTCTAGCAAATATAGCGTTGGAAAGCGGTTGGATGCCAAAATTACAACCAAATAACCATAAAAATATTGCAATTATTGGAGCTGGGCCTGCTGGGTTAGCCTGTGCTGATGAATTAAATAAAGCCGGTTATAATGTTACTATTTTTGATAAAAATTCTATGATTGGCGGTTTATTAGCTACTGGTGTACCTACATTTAAATTGGATAGAAACATATTAAAACGTCGTCATAGAATATTAGAACAACAAGGTATAGTTTTTCAATTGAATACCAAAGTAGATAAATATTTGCTAGATAAATTAATCACCAATAACGATGCTATATTTTTAGGAACTGGATCACAACATAGTCGAAAATTAGCAATTTCTGGCGACTATATTAGTGCTATCGAATATCTTGCTAAAACTAATGAATTTTCTAGTGAAATTACTGGCAAGAAAGTATTAGTCTTAGGTGGAGGTGATACTGCGATGGACTGTGCTAGGTCTGCAATCAGACAGCAAGCCAAACAAGTAACAATAGTTTATCGTGGTAAAAAACAATCTATGCGAGCTTCTCCTAAAGAAATACAAGCAGCTATCGATGAAGGAGTTCAATTCCTATTTGAACATAATCCGCTACAAAGCGATCAACCGATAACTAGAATGATTTTTAACACACCGACTACTTTACAAACAATTCCTTGTGATACAATTATTTATGCGATAGGTCAAGTTAATAAATTTGCTACTTGGCTGGCAGATTTTGGTATAACAACTGCTGAAAATGGTTCAATTAAAATCGATGAAAATGGTAAAACAGCTAATCCTAAAATTTATGCTGGTGGTGATAATACTAATGGTTCAGATTTAATCGTTACAGCTATTGCTGCTGGACGTAAAGCTGCTCATGGAATATTGCTAATATAATTTTTACATGTTAAATAACATCATTACATATTATAAATTAAAAATAAGTATATAATAATAGTATAATTGGTAATATTTCTTAATTTATGACACACCATTTTATATTTTTCTGACTTTCTATAAACTTTATGAACTTTCACAGGAATAAAAACATGATACTCTCTCCAACAATGTTAGCCAGTAAACGATTAGAAATGCAGGATAGAGGTGGAGTTAATTGGTTAATTGATTTATTTATTAGTGAATTTCCTAATTACTTACAAGAATTACAACTAGCCATTGATATAAAAGATGGAGACGAATTATATTTAGCAGCCCATAAATTCAAAGGAGCTTGTTCTAGTATGGGGGCTGATGATTTAGTGGAAACTTGTAAACAATTAGAGATTTTAGGTAAAAATAATAATTTAGCTGAAGCTAGTATGGTGATAAAAGAAGTTCCTAAAAAAATTGAACTTTTGATAGCAGCTTTGGAGCAAGATAAACTTGATTATCCAGAAGAGTAGGTAAATTTATTTGCCATTTATCTATAATTATTTTTACTCGAAGATCATCACCATTTAAGAAAATTTTCTTAGGTAAATTAATATTCTGCACATTAATATAACGATCATATTCTATCTCCCAAGCATTTTGCCGCAAAGTTTTTAAACGACCAACTTTATCTAATGAATACCATTGAAGTGACGATTTTGGAATTGGAATACCTCTAATCCAAAAATATAGGTTAGTCACTGGAATATATAGTTTTAGTACATTAGTAATTAACGTATCTGGATCGCTTGCAGTAAAAGTTTTATTGTCAGCAGTCCGCATAATTACTCCATTATTATCACCATCTAAAAATATAACGCCTTGTCCCATTGGATTGCTAAAACGTAATTGATAATTAGTAATTTGTTGTTGCCAATTAAATTTAGCAGTCCAACTATCATTTTTAGTTATAATTGCAATACGGCCATTAATTTGCCAAGAATTTAAATTTTTAGCCGGCATGTTAGGTAATGGTGGCAATGTCAAACAACCGGATAATATTAATAATAAAAAAACATATTTTTTCATATTTAAAACTTACAAATAGTTAAATTACTTAGTGTTACTATAATCAATTTAGTAAATCGATCTCTTCAATAATGATTTCGATAGTTGTTTACTATCGCTTCTTTATCTTCATAACCACCACAATGATTTAGCTAAAATTGTAATTCCAAAAATCGTTGCTTGCACTATGTTCGTTAGCTAAATATTTTAGTGAAGATTTTAGTGATGATAACCATAATATAAATAAAACTTAGGAATAGAGTAACACACTCATTTGTAAATGTTAATATTAGTTCTGACCATAAACAATGATGGTGATTTTGAAATAGAAGAATCAACAGTAATTGAAAATACTGGAGAAATGTTTACAATCGTAGATTATATTTTTTATCTAATTCTG
>DRQV01000174.1 GCA_011371325.1 Thioploca sp. | reverse complement strand
TTGTAATTTATTGGTAAGCAATTTTATCGAGTTGTCATTGTTTTTAATCTGATTGGTTAAATCAATACTTTTAGATTGAGTTACTTTAATATCCAATTGTTTTCCTTCTTTTTGCAAATTAACTATATCTTCCTTAATAGATATTAATTGGGACTCAAACTTTTTTATCTTACTAGTTTCAATTTTAGCTAATATCTTAATTTCACTCTTTAAAGCGGATTGTAATGAATTAGCTTGTTTATCCAATTTTTTAGAAAATGAATTTATTTTGCTATTCACGGAATTAACTTTATTAGTAACAGAATCAACCTTACTGCTGATAGTTTCTACTTGATTTGCTAATTGATCAATTTTTGGTTCTTCAACAGATTTTTTAATATCTAAAGACTGTTGAAGTGCCGTAACCATCACCTTAGGACTTTCCTTATCAAACTTACTATCTTCAATAATTTCTGGAACTATTGACTCAGATTTAGTTGATTCTTCATTTATAGTTTTGTCTTCACTATTTGTAGGAGATATTGTAAGCGGTTCTGTTAATGAAGTAGATAATTCAGTTTGTAGAGATTGTACATTAGCTTCTAATTGTTCAGTTCTGGTTTCAAGTGCCGAAATACTTTTATTATTCAATAAGCTAGTTACCATAACAATAATCACAATCAACACAATTAAACTTGATACACCAGCAACAATAGAATTACCATTATAAGGAGGGGTATTAGTTTCCATAAAAATTCCTCAATATCTAAGTGGAGTTAATTTACAAAATACAATTATGCTATCATATACTTAATAAAATTGCTAATACAATTATTCTAAAAAACAACTCTTAATTATGAGTGCTTAATTATTAAATTTAGAATTAACTACTTATATTGCTAAAATATAATAATAGATCAAGCATTAAAAAAATATATAGTATAAGTTGATTTATTATCACAAAAAACTAGTTAATATTTATTCTAATTTTGATTTAAACTATTTCCAAACAACAATATTTAATAATCATAAATTTTTGCCCTACAAATCATTATATTATCTAGGGACAATCTCTTGTGGTTGTCTTATACTAATGACAAAAAAAATAAGTGATTAATTTTCAAATTTTATTAAGAATTATTATAATATAAAAGTAGGTTTTACTTGGTTTTACATAATTTTCTAAAACTTGAGAATGAATTATGTTAAGATATTTCTATTTAGAAACTAGATTTTCAATTTACTGATTGTAAAAGTTGATCTAAATTGCTGAATCTAAGTTTATTTAATAAATATTTACTCATTACTAATCTTAATTTAAATAGTATTTTACATTGAATTCTATATAAGAATTAAGAATCACTTACATCATTCTTATAAAATCGGCATTAAGAATGATTTTTTTTATCCTTTCAACAGGAGAACTAAATGCCTTCACGTAAACAACTAGCTAATGCAATTCGTGCTTTGAGTATGGACGCAGTCCAAAAAGCTAATTCTGGTCATCCTGGAGCTCCAATGGGTATGGCGGATATTGCAGAGGTATTATGGAACGATTACATGAACCATAATCCAGCTAATCCCAATTGGGCTAATCGTGACCGTTTTGTATTGTCCAATGGTCATGGCTCAATGCTGATTTATTCTTTAATACATTTAACCGGTTATGAATTGTCGATTGAGGATTTGAAAAACTTTCGTCAATTAAATTCTAAAACTCCAGGTCATCCAGAATATGGCTATGCTCCGGGAATAGAAACGACTACTGGCCCATTAGGTCAAGGTATTACTAATGCAGTAGGAATGGCAATTGCGGAAAAAACTTTAGCCGCTCAATTTAATCGTCCCGGCCACGATATCATTGACCATAATACTTATGTGTTTTTAGGTGATGGTTGTATGATGGAAGGAATTTCCCATGAAGCTTGTTCTTTGGCTGGAACTTTAAAGTTGGGTAAGTTGATAGCTTTTTATGATGACAACGGTATTAGTATTGACGGTGAAGTTGAAGGTTGGTTCACTGACAATACTCCACAACGTTTTGTTGCTTACGGTTGGAATGTAATTGAAAATGTTGATGGTCATGATGCTACTGCAATTAAAAATGCTATCGAACAAGCTCGTTCTCAATCCGAAAAACCTACTTTAATTTGTTGTAAAACTACTATTGGTTATGGTTCACCAAATAAAGGTGGTAAAGAAGATTGTCATGGAGCTCCACTAGGTAATGCTGAAATTGAGTTAGTTAGAAAAGAATTAGGTTGGACTGCTGCTCCATTTGAAATTCCTGCTGATATCGCTGCCGGGTGGGATGCTAAAGCCAAAGGTGCTAAATTAGAAAGTGATTGGGATGCTAAATTTGTTGCTTATGCTCAAGCTAATCCAGAATTAGCCGCAGAATTAAAACGCCGTTTAAGTGGTGATTTACCTGCTAATTTTGTTAAAGATGCTGATGAATTTATATCTAGCGTTGATGCTAAAGCTGAAAAAATTGCTTCTCGGAAAGCTTCCCAAAATGCGTTAAATGGTTTAGGGCCATTATTGCCTGAATTTTTAGGTGGTTCTGCTGATTTAGCTGGTTCTAATTTAACTATTTGGAGTGGTTGTAAGAGTATTCATCTTGATGCAGCTGGTAACTATGTAAACTATGGTGTACGTGAGTTTGGTATGTCCGCTATTATGAATGGTGTAGCTTTACATGGCGGTTTCATTCCTTACGGTGCTACCTTCTTGATGTTTTCTGAATATGCTCGGAATGCGTTGCGGATGGCAGCATTGATGAAAATTCAAAGTTTATTTGTCTATACCCATGATTCTATTGGCTTAGGTGAGGATGGTCCGACTCATCAACCAGTGGAACAGACTGCTACTTTACGTATGATTCCTAATATGTCAGTTTGGAGACCATGTGATGCAGTTGAATCTGCGGTAGCTTGGAAGATGTCTATCTTACGTCAGGATGGCCCTAGCTGTTTAATTTTCTCTCGGCAGGGTTTAGCTCCACAAACTCGCACTGCAGAACAGATTGCTTTAATTGAGAAAGGTGGTTATATCTTGGTTGATTGTGATGGCACACCGGATGCGATTATAATTGCGACTGGTTCTGAAGTTGAATTGGCTGTGGATGCTGCTAAACAGCTTAATGGTAAGAAAGTACGGGTAGTTTCAATGCCAAATACTAATGATTTTGATGCTCAAGATGTTGCTTATCGGGAAGCTGTATTACCAAGTTCTGTGACTGCTAGAGTGGCAGTGGAAGCTGGGGTTTCTGATGCTTGGTATAAGTATGTTGGTTTGGAGGGTAAAATTATTGGTGTAAATAAGTTTGGTGAATCTGCTCCTGCTGGTGAGTTGTTTAAGGAATATGGCTTTACTGTAGATAATGTGGTTAAGGCGGTTGAAAGTGTGATGTAGGTAGTCACTAGTGCCGAGGCGGAGCTTTGGCACTAATTATAAATTTAGTATTATTCAACTCGTAAGGTGTATAAACAAAGTGTCATACACCAAAATTTAATGAGATGATTAAGGTGTATGACGCTTGGCTTATGCACTATTACATGTGTTTTGTATATGGCTTACGAGTTAAGTTAAAGGAGGTTAATGATCTTTCTGCGTAACATCAGTAAATAATATATACTTGATAATTTATAATCATCTTAATTTAAAATTATGCTAAAACAAGATCTATTTAAATATGGTAGCTTACCATCCACCACTAAATTTTTTGGAAGAAAGCAAGAATTACAACAAATTGAAACGATATTTACCAAATCTCGACGGCTTGTTATTACTGGTATTGATGGGCAAGGTAAAACTAATTTAGCTATTGAAATTGGACGTAGAAGCAAAAAAAAAGTTTGTTTTAT
>DRQV01000173.1 GCA_011371325.1 Thioploca sp. | reverse complement strand
TAACATAATTGATCGCTACATCTATAATACCTGTTTACAATTATATTGGTTTATATAAAGTAATTTTGAACCTGAATTAAAAAACTATCATGAATGCATAAACTATGAATATACATGAATATCAAGCAAAACAATTATTTTCTGATTATAAAATCCCAGTGCCAATTGGATATGTGGCCACCAACACAGACGAAGCTAAACAACATGCTCAAAATTTAGGTGGTGACGCTTGGATGGTGAAAGCTCAAGTTCATGCTGGTGGGCGTGGTAAAGCTGGTGGAGTTAAAAAAGCTGATAGTTTAGAAGCTATAGAAAATATTACTAATAGATTAATCGGAACTTCATTAATAACTCATCAAACTAGTGCTAATGGTCAACCAATAAATCGAGTTCTAATTGAAAATGTCACTGCTATAGCTAATGAACTTTATTTAAGCCTATTAGTTGATAGAGCTACGACTAGAGTTGCTATTATAGCTTCTTTAGCCGGAGGTATGGATATCGAACAAGTAGCTGCCACAACTCCAGAACAAATTATTAACATTACTATTGATCCGATAGTTGGTATTCAAGCTTATCAATGCCGTGCGATTGCATTTGCATTAAAATTAGATGCTGAACAACGTAAACAATTAACGATTATGTTATATAATCTGTACCGTTTGTTTATTGAAAAAGATTTAAGCTTAGTAGAAATAAATCCTTTAGTAATTACTCAACAAGGTGATTTATTAGCATTGGATGCTAAGATTAGCGTTGAAGATAATGCGTTATATCGACATAAAGAATTAGTAAATTTATATGATTCTACCCAAGAAGATGCCAAGGAATATAAAGCTCGCCAATTTGACCTAAATTATATTGCTTTAGATGGTGACATAGCCTGTATGGTAAATGGAGCTGGATTAGCAATGGCAACTATGGATATAATTAAAATGCACAGTGGTGAACCAGCCAATTTTTTAGATGTTGGTGGTGGTACTACAGCCGATAAAGTAACTGAAGCCTGCAAAATTATTCTATCTGATTCTAAAGTCAAGTCGATATTAGTAAATATATTTGGTGGTATAGTTAGATGTGATTTAATCGCAGCTGGTATTATCCAAGCAGTGCGAGAAACTGGTACCACATTACCAATAGTGGTTCGATTAGAAGGAACTAATGTTAATGAAGGCAAAGAAATGTTAGCTCAAAGTGGTTTGACTATTATTACAGCTGATAATTTAGATGATGGAGCTAAAAAAGCTGTATTAGCAGCAAAAGGATAATTTATGAGTATTTTAGTTGATGCAAACACCAAAGTAATCTGTCAAGGTTTTACTGGCAAACAAGGCACTTTTCACTCTGAACAATGTATAGCTTATGGAACTAAAATGGTAGGTGGAGTTACACCGGGTCGTGGTGGTCAAACTCATTTAGGATTACCAGTATTCGATACAGTACATGATGCGGTTATTGCAACTGATGCAACTGCAACTATGATTTATGTACCAGCAGCTTTTGCAGCAGATGCTATTTTAGAAGCCGTAGCCGGGGGAATTAAAATTATTGTCTGCATAACCGAAGGTATTCCAGTGCTAGATATGCTAAAAGTTAAAACAGTATTGAATAATTATCCAGATATTTATCTAATCGGACCTAATTGTCCTGGAATTATAACCCCAGATAATTGTAAGCTTGGCATTATGCCTGGAATTATTCATAAACGTGGTACAATTGGTATTGTTTCTCGTTCTGGGACATTAACTTATGAGGCAGTGGCTCAAACTACAAAAATTGGTTTAGGACAAAGTACTTGTATTGGCATTGGTGGCGATCCGATTCATGGGATGAACTTTGTGGATTGTTTAAAACTGTTCCAAGCCGACCCTCAAACTGAAGGTATTGTAATGGTTGGAGAAATAGGTGGCACAGCTGAAGAATCTGCTGCCGAATATATTAAAACCTTTGTGACCAAACCAGTAGTTGCCTATATCGCTGGAGTAACCGCTCCTAAAGGTAAACGAATGGGACATGCTGGAGCAATAATTTCTGGTGGTAAAGGAACTGCCCAAGACAAATTTACTGTTTTAGAAATGGCAGGAGTTAAATTAGCTCGTAATCCTACTGAAATAGGTAAACGTATTTTAGAATGTTTTTAGTATTAAATTGGTGGATAATCTCCACCTTTTCGTATAATAAGATTAGCTAAAAAATTATCAAATATCTGTAATTAAAAACTAAATATTAGCTTAATTTAAATTATCATTTTTTATATGTTACAATTTAAGCATACCCAAATACGGAGATAGACTTTATGTTACAAAAAATGTTACTAACTATAATGTTAATAGTGATGACTCAAGGTATTATGGCAGAAACAGATTGTGAAAACACTGATGACATTGTAAAAATGAATTCTTGTGCAGAAAATACATATTTAGCTGCTAAAAAAGAACTAAATGATAAAATAAAAGATATAAAAGCCCAAGATGATGTTGATTATAGGTCTAAAAAACTGTTAGACAAAGCTCAAAAATCATGGCAAGTTTTTAGATGGAATTATTGTACATTCGCTACAGTAGCTATGGAAGGTGAAGTTAGTCATTCTTTTCATAAATTTGATTGTTTAGGACGAATTACTAAACAACAAATTGAAAATTTACAAGAGTATATTGAAGGACTAGATGTTTAGTTGGTGGTCAGCAGATGTGCTGACCTTTTAAAATTTAATTTTGAGCAAAGCTTTGCATAAAAATTGCTCGATGAATATCACCTAAACTTACCATACCAACTAATTTATTACCATCAGCAACTGGAATCCTACGAAAGTTACGTCTTGCCATAACAGAAACGGCTTTTAAAATCGGCATTTCAGGATTGACTGTTACTGGTTCTCGGGTCATGAGATCAGCAGCTTTCAATGGTAAAACTTTTTTATATTCAGCTTCTCTATGTTCAAAGTCAAGAACACCAATTCCAGTAATTATATCTTCCATATCTGGAAATAAATAACGCAATACATCTTGTTCTGACAAAATACCAATTATTATATTGTCCTGTTCAATAACTGGTAAACCGCTAAAACGGTTAAGACACATAATAGAAGCAACTTCAGTTAAACGAGTTTCTGGATTAATCGTCCTAACAGCACGAGTCATAATTTCTTTTACAAGCATATTAATAACCTTTATTTTAAATTATTTAAATATATTACCAAGGCATGAAATTATTAGCAAATGATGCGGGCCTTGATAAACTTGACATTCCATGATTCATCATAGTTAAATCACGTCGCATTTGATCAGTTGTCGATGTTATAATTCGTATTGATTGATCAAGATTCTGCATTGAATCATCCATAGTTAAAATAGAAGAATCTATATTGCCAATAGAACTATCCATACGAGTCATAGAACGATCCATTTGTACCATCATTGTATCTATATTACTTAATGAAGTCGTAATATTAACCATAGAATGATCCATCTGAGTAATATGACTTAACATAGGTTGTAAAGTATCTAATTTAACAGATATATCGCTCATAGTACGAGTCATCATTTGAACTTGTCCAGACATAATTTGAATTTGTTCTGATAATGTATAAATACTATTAGTCATAGAGCCCATATGTTCACCCATATCCGGGTCCATACTATGAGCCATAGAACTCATATCATGGGTTAAACTATAAATTAAGAAAAAACCATAACCTGCTAATATAACAAAAGCAAACATGGCTGGATAAACAATAATTTCCCACCGCCGAGTACTTTTTTGAAAATTACTTACAAATTTTTCCATTTGGCCACTACTAATAGCAGCACCACATTCCATTGGTGTCATCTTATGACTGATTGATTTATTGGAAATTGTAGTCATGGTAATGCTCCTAATTGACTATTATTAACTATAATAATATAACTAATTTTTGTTTTGTCTATTGACAATAACATATAACATTATAAATTAATAATTTATCTATCAATAATAGTATATTTAAAAATATACTAAATTATTACAAATTTATAAAGATTTTTCTACTCAATAACTGTAAATTATGGAAAACCAACAATTATACCAAGCTATAGATGCTTTCATCCAAACAACAACTAAAGAGCAGGCTATAGAAGTGATTGATCAACATCAAGAACTGTTAACTGATAAAGCTGATATTGCATTTAGCACTATTATTCATAACGCTCGTCAACAAGGTCATGAAACTACAGCCAATGCACTTGATGAACGACGAGATTTTATTCGTAGCATTCGTGAAGAACAAGATAATTAATAATTTTAACGCTGTTTAATTTGTAATTTAAGTATTAACTAAAGGAGTTTATACCATGTTTAAAGGTAGTATGGTAGCACTAATTACCCCTATGACCGAAGATGATAGAATTGATGAAGCTAGTTTACGCAATTTAGTCGACTATCATGTTGATAATAAAACCAATGCAATTGTATCAGTTGGAACGACTGGTGAATCAGCAACCTTAACTCATGATGAGCATTGTGAAGTAATTAGAATTACTGTTGAACAGGCAGCCAAACGAATTCCAGTTATTGCTGGAACAGGTTCTAATTCTACGGCAGAAGCGATTGAATATACCAAATGTGCAACTGATATAGGGGCTGATGCTTGCTTATTAGTAACACCATATTATAATAAACCTACCCAAGAAGGTTTGTATCAACATTATAAGAAAATTGCTGAATCTGTATCTATTCCACAGTTATTATATAACGTACCAGGACGTACTGCTTGTGATATATTGCCTACAACAGTGAAACGACTAGCTGAAATAGATAATATTATTGGAATTAAAGAAGCGGTTGGTGATATTGCTAGGATTAATGATTTAATTACGATAGCCAATGATAACTTTGCAATTTATAGTGGTGATGATAGTACAGCAATGGAATTGATATTAGCTGGTGGTAAAGGTACTATTTCAGTAACAGCTAATGTTGCACCTAAAACGATGAATGCTATGTGTCAGGCAGCTTTAGCTGGAAATCGTGCTATGGCTGAAATGCTTAATAATAAATTAATTAGTTTACATAAAAATTTATTTGTAGAATCTAATCCAATCCCAGTTAAATGGGCAGTGCAGAGAATGGGATTAATTTCAGCCGGAATTAGATTGCCATTGACTCCATTATCAGTAGAATATCACGCAATTATTGAACAAGCTATGCAACAAGCAGAAGTTAATTATGTTTAAAGTATTATTGTTATTAATCTGTTTAGTTTTGTTATCAAGTTGTGGCACAGTTATCAAATACTTAGATGCTACATGGACTGATGACCAAGAATCTTATGATAAGGGTAAACCTTTGCCTGCTTTAGAAATTCCTCCCGAATTGAAGCAAGATTGAATTATGTAGGATGTTGTATTAAGATTCGTGTATTCATCACATACTACGGTTCATAACCTACAGTAATATTGATTTTACTTAAGTATCAAATTTTGCTATAATCCAGCTTTGAAGTTTGCTAAACGGAATAATTGATAATTGATGACTGAAACCACCTATAACTCTAGTAATATTAAAGTTCTAAAAGGCTTAGATGCGGTTAAAAAGCGTCCTGGCATGTATATTGGTGATACTGATGATGGTACTGGCTTACATCATATGGTATTTGAAGTAGTGGACAATGCCATAGATGAAGCTTTAGCTGGTCATTGTTCAAAAATAATGGTACAAATTCATGAAGATGATTCAGTTACTGTAACCGATGATGGGCGTGGAATTCCTGTCGACATGCACGAAGAAGAAGGTTGTTCTGCCGCTGAAGTAATTATGACTGTATTACATGCTGGTGGTAAGTTTGATGATAATTCATATAAAGTTTCTGGTGGCTTACATGGAGTTGGAGTTTCAGTAGTAAACGCATTATCAGAAGAGCTTGAATTAACTATTTATCGAGAAGGAAAAGTCTATTACCAAATTTATAAAGAAGGTTTTCCAGTTGAACCTTTGAAAGCAATTGAAAAAACTGATAAAACTGGTACTAAAATTCGTTTTAAACCGAGTAAAAACAC